>NZ_BAABRU010000031.1 GCF_039545135.1 Herpetosiphon gulosus
CACATCAGAAAATGGTATACTGGGCATTGACGGAACTCCTGTTGATGGTTGGTAAGCACATCCATCGTGGGACTTCCGTCTTGCTTTGTCAAGGGATTTTTTCGTTATCACTCACATCAGGCGTATATATCTAAAAATCAAGAATCTAGACTTAATTCGTAACCAACAATAATACTTCTATAAATAGACCAGTTTTTTCATTCTAAGGAGGGCTGGCTCAATGATTAGCTTAAAAACACTTCAAGAAGAACGAGCGATGTATCTGAAACATTTTGCTCTATTGAGCAAACAAATTGCCTCTGCTGGAGGTGATATGCGAGCTAACACTAAAAATATAATTCAACGTGATGAAATAAGGGAAAAGATCGATGAATTAGACAAACAAATTCAAGAATTAATTAATACTCAGAATAAAATTGTTCAATCTGCTGAAGGCCATCCCTCATTTTGTTTGGCAATTGATGCCAATCCGCTGCTTGATGGACTGGCTTTGCATTTACAATTACGTGGTTTGCGAATTACCCGGATTCGTGAACGATCGTCATTTCAGGCTAAAACACCGTTTCCAGTAGCGGCGGCAATCATGTATTGTGAATCGCTTGACAGTGGCTATGCTGCCCAGCGTCCTTATCACGAATACCTTGAGCAATCCACAAACCATCTGCTGTATTTAATTGGTGGTAGTTATCCAGCAGATGCGATGATTACGACATTTGGTACTCGTTTAGGCCAAACTCGCATGCTTGATAACGCACTTGCTCCTGCCCAATTAGCCAAAATAGTGCTGGCGACCGTGCTTGGGCCAATTCTGCAATCCCGTGATGCCGCAACCAGTTTAGCAATTGATATTTTTAGCTATGAACGTGCAGAATATGCCCAGCCTGCGCTTTTATGTATTGATACCCGTAAGCTTGGCTTTGAGCCTGCCGATTGGGCCGCACTCATGCAGGCCTTCTACGATCTCCGTGAAGTATTAAATGCCTCAGCAGCTAAGCGGCTGGCGGTACGACCGATGAATAGTCGTTTGTCGGTGGCGATGGCCTTTGGGGCAGTTTTTTCCAGTTCGGCTAATTTTGAAGTACGGGTTGCCTATGAACGACGTGGCCAAACGTCAGTCGATGCGCAAACCCTTGAATGGTGGCGTAATCATAATAATCCAAATCCTGAAAGCCTGCCAATAATCGAACTGCCAATAATTAGCGAAGTTAATCAAGAGGCGGTTGTTGGTTTAAGTATTACTCGTGATGTAAAAATTGCAGTCCAAGCATATTTTGGGTCTCAACAACCTCCGCAACTGCTATTTTTTGGCTATAGCGTGCTTGAGCCTGGAATCAATGCCGTTCCTACTGGCGACGAAGGTCGAGCCGCTTCGGCGATTGCCAACCAATTTGGGCACTTATTACGCACTCACCGCGATAGGATGTTACGCCGTACTTGGGATTTCTTCTATGCCTTGCCAGTCTCTTTAGCGGTCTTAGTTGGCCAAGAATTAAATGCCTGCACGCCGATTCAATGTTATGAATTTATGAATGATCGTAATCCGGCTGAATATATTCCTTCGTGCTTGATTAAGCAAAATTAGCAGTTTATACCAAAAGGAGTATTGATGACCGAGGCAGCCCATCTTCAAGAACAATTGATTATTTATCAGCAACAATTGAATCGGCTCGATCAGCAGATCGCCAATTTTGGCGGCAGGCGTTCGGCTCCATTGCATTTAATCAGTCAACATGAAGCGCTTGCTCAACAAATTCACGATTTGCAGGCTCAATTACCAACCGCTAGCATAAACCCAAGCCAGCAATTGCAGCATGCCCAAAGCGTATTAGCAACCTATCAGCAGCAATTACAACGTTTGGAGTTGCAAATTGCGCATGCTGGTGGTCGTCAACGTGCCCTTTTAGACTTGCTCAGCCAGCATGAAGCCACGACCCGTCAGATCAACGAGCTTGAAGCAACAATTGCCCAACTTGCTACTCCATAGTAAAAGCCTAGCCCGCAGATCAAACCATGATCTGCGGGCTGTTGGTTACTTGGGGCTAATTGTCCAATCGCCATCGGCCTGCACATCCCACAGGCATGGGCCTTCAGAAAATTTGACAATTGCTGAGCCATCAACCGTGCCAATCTCGTTTTGGGCGTAATCCATGCCACCTTGGCACGTGACTTGGACGATAAAGTTGCTATCACCGTTGTGAGTGAAATTGAATGGAATTGGCCCTTCTTGGTTAGGCATAAACAGACCACTGACCTGATCGCCAGTGCCGCTTAGGCCATCGGCGGCGGCAGCTTCCAAGCCAATTGGCACGATTTCGGCTGTCCACGCGCCATCGGCATCAATCTCCAAAAATGTACTGCTATCGCCATATAACACCCGCGAACCAGCATAGCGCCCAATTTCGTTGACCAAATAACTTTCATCACCTTCGTCGTTATAGGCTTTGATAATAAAGTTACGTCGCCCAGAATGAGTTAATTTAATGATGCTGACTGCACTGGGCGGCATAAATGCATCAGTCACAGTTTGGCCCACACCGCTCAGTACAACTGGCTCGGGAATTGGCGTGGCTGTCGCGGTTGGCCGTGGTGTGAGGGTTGGCTTGGGTTTGGCGGTCGGGCGTGGCGTGTTGGTCGGGCGCGGCGTGCGAGTCGGTTTGGCTGTTGGCTCGTCGGTTGGTTCGGCTTGGGCTACTTGAGCCACACTTGCCGCCGATTCGATTTGCTGCCCAGTTGTTTGACCGCAAGCCAGCAACAGCAGGCTAATCAGCATAAAACCAAGAAAACGTTGCATCGATGAACTCCTTCAATACTTCAATGTGTTGTTGGAGTTACTTTAGCAACGCCTTAGTGCACAAATGTGGATTTACTCTTTGCGATAGACAAATTGGTTATGCCAATTAAGTGCAACAGGATCAGGACACAAATGCGCTTGCTTGGGCAATTGGATGGCTTGGCGAGCGAAGGCGAGCAGCGCTTGGTTGGCAGATGGTTGATCATCAACCAAGGGCGAAATTTGAACTTTGTAGATTGGCGTGATCGTCAATAAGCCCTGATCGAATACCCAATGATGTAAGCCACACAACGCAACTCCATTGCGCGGATCATCGTTATAACTCCGGCTCCACGGAATGATATGAGCCGCCTCGGCTGCGCTCCTACCTTCGGGAGTAATAATGCGAATGCCACAAATGGCACAGCAATAATCATAACTAGGTACGACAATTTGGCGAAATGCGCTGGAACGTACTTCAACTTGGTATGGCGCATCGGTTGCGGGGATTTCGCGAAACTTACGCTGGCTTTGCTGGAGCAACAGTTTACTATAGTCGAAAATTTCAGTATTGATTTGGGCGATCATACCTAAGGCTGGCCATAATTCTGGCGTAAAATAATGCTGAACTAAAGTTTGACAAAGTTGATTGCGCGTAGTGGGCTGTTGCAGTAATTCAAATAATGCTTGATCAAGGGTCGCACCAACTACAAGCTGATTTAATTGGCCGATCGTTTTGATATCTTTTGTCGCCGCCAAGCGTTGCTGCATACCCGGTTGTGCTTGCAAATGCCAAAAACCCTCACTCTTAAGGTAGAAAAAGGGCTGAATCGGATTGGCAAACTTTGTTAAACCGAAAATAATGCGCCAATATCGGTCAAAGGTTTCAAGCAAAAGCTCTGAATACTCGATAAAATTATAAGTGAGTGTGCCAACGGCAATCAGATCGCTAACCGCAAGCAGCATCAATGGTTTATAGGGTGCACGAAAGTGGGTGCTTTCGGGCCAAGCTTGTGATGGCGATAGTTTAAGTTTTTCGAAGGCCTGCTGATACTGTTCAAGCATACATACTCCCAAAGCTCTAAAATCTCTATTTGAGGAATCACTATGCAGATTGAAGTGCAGATTGTCAATGCTTTTGTTGATGGCGAAGTTGGCGGCAATCCGGCTGGGGTGGTGTTGCAAGCCGATGGACTGAGTAGCGAGCAGAAATTGGCCGTCGCCCAGCAGGTTGGTTTATCCGAAACCGCCTTTGTGAGCAAGTCGGATGTGGCGACAATTAAGCTGGAATTTTTTACCCCAACCCGCCAAATTGCCCATTGTGGGCATGCCACGATTGCTACATTTAGTTTATTACGTCAACTAGGTTTAGTGCCAACTGGTCAGCTCGCCAAAGAAACCATTGATGGTTTACGCGAAATTATTGTGGCTGATGATCAGGCCTTTATGCAACAGCTTGCCCCACGTTATCAACCCTTTGCGCTCGCTGATCCAATCACCCAACAGGCTTGGCAATCGCTCAACATCAGCAGCGGCGATTTGTTGAATGGCACTGTGCCAACCTTGGTCAATACGGGCAATAGCTTTTTGATTATTGGGCTGGCGAGTGAGCAAACGCTGGCGGAATTGCAGCCCAATTATGCCCAAATTCAGCAAATCAGTGAACAACTCGATTTGATTGGCTATTATGTGTTTACGCCTGCTACCAAGCAAGCTGGCCGTTCGGCTGGCACCCGCATGTTTGCGCCGCGCTATGGCATTCGTGAGGAAGCTGGCACAGGTATGGCGGCTGGCCCGTTGGCTTGTTATTTGCACGATCAACTGGGTGTACAGCAAACCAGCTTTTTAATCGAGCAAGGTTGGCTGATGCAACCAGCCTCTCCCAGCGTCATCGAGGTGCAACTCAAGCTGGTTGATGGGGCAATTCAGAGCTTGTTGGCTGGTGGTCGGGCTAAAGTGATGCAAACCTTGCAGGTTGGACTATAACAAGCATTATTCAAGTAATTTTTTGAGTAATGCATGCTGTTCTTCATACAACGCAATCGCTTGACGAATTAACGCATCAGCGTAGCCTTGCAAAATCTGTGTAAATAAAATTAGTAATAACGCTATGGTCATAGTTGCGGTTGCAAGTGGATGCACTTTTTGAACGACAACTGGCCCAAACGTGATCAGAATTGTAATAATAATGAGTGTCGAGGCAGTTTTAGTTCCTACAATTGATGCTTCTAACGCGGTAATATCCTTAAGGGTTGTTAGTTGATAGGCTTGAATGTTTGTTTGCTGAAAATGTTTAGTGATCAAGAAGAGGATATAGGCTTTCTTGTCTGTATAAAGTATGGTTTCAAAGAACGTAAAGAAGGATAACATTCCAACAAAAATGATGCTTGCAGCTATCATTTTAACCAAGAATAATCCATCCATTGAAATACTAACTATTATGGTGAATAAAAATAAGGCTATTCCTATCAATAAATTTTTACGTAAATACTGACGCATTATAATTCTACCAACAATTGAATAGATATTATTAATCGAATAATCTTCAATTCGTTTTCGAATATAGCGATCTGTAATATCGTTCATTTTTAATACCTAAGATATAGTTACCTATGACAAAAGGATTATATTTTGGTATTTGCACACCAATGATAACGCACTGGCTTATTGATTTTTACAACGTAGCCAGCCTCGATCGCGCGTTTGAGCCATTCGCTAACTTGGGGCTTGGTTAATTGTAGGCTTTGCATTATTTGTTCAATGGTTAATGGAGTTTTGGCTGTTTGCTCAAGGTAATCGAGAAATAGCTGATAGAAATTAATTGTTACTGGCAGATCGGTGATTGCTGGTTTGGCTACAATAGGCGCTGGGTTGGATTCAACAGGAAGCAAATCAAATAAACTTAGCGGAGCTGCTTCAAGCATCACAGGGTGGTTGATCAGTTGGCTCAAATCGGCGATTGGTTCGACTAAGGTTTGCGCTCCTTGTTTGAGCAAGGCGGCATTGCCACTGCTGGCGGCAGCGTTTGGTTTGACCCAGAGCGGAACCCATTGAGCTTTGAGATTTTCGAGTGCTCCATGCCAAGTGCCACCTTTATTGGGGGTGCTATTGACCACAATCGCCGCATCGGCCAAACAATAGATGTATTTGTTGCGACCCATTGCGTTGCCCACATCGAAGCCAGCCTCAGGATTAAACGGCGAAACTAAAACCAGTTGGTGCTGTTGTAGTGCTTGGCGATAAGTTGCGGCTAGGCTCGTTTTCAACAAACTATCGGCTAAAATGCCAACCACTTGGCCATTTGCTGCCAATCCAGCCTGCATCACCGCTTGATCAACCCCGCGTGCGCCTCCAGAAACGACAACTGCTCCGTGGTTGGCGAGGGTTGTGCCAAGCTGGGCAGTCCATTCAAGCTCGGCAGCAGTGCTATGCCGCGAACCAACCACGGCAATGCCCCCAGTATTTAATAGCTCAGAATTGCCACAGCCAAATAGCACTGGTGGCGCGAGTTGCTTGAGCCGTTGTTTTAACTGTTGAGGATAGCGCGGATCTGAGCGAATAATCACCCAAATTCCCGCTCGTTGCCATTTCTCCAAGGCAAAACCGAGGGCTGCTGCGCGATCAAGCAGCCGTTGAATCCGCTCAAGGCTGATATTTGGATCGCTCCATTCGCTCAAAAGCTGTGGTAATTGATGGCTTAGGAGCTGTTCTGGCTGGAATTGTTGGCTGCGTAACCATGCTGCGAAGCGACCCCACTCGCTAGTGGTTAATGGCTTAACCTCGGTTTGCTTGCCTAGATGGGTTGTTAGCAACAGAATTGCATGGGTTTGGGCGTTGATTGTCATTCGTCGTCATCACTTGCTGTTGAAGCCAAGGCACAGGGATACACCGCAGTTGCCCCAGCTTCTTTTAATAATTTGGCAACGATGGTCAATGTCCAGCGTGAATCAACAATATCATCAATTAATAACACTGGCTCAGCCTTCCATTCTACTATCTTGAAGGCATTAAGCACATTCATTTGTTGATAAAAAGCATTGTGCTGGGATTTCTGTGGCTCATTATTGCGGATTTTGACAACCGCTGCAAGCCATGGTAAGCCCAGTTTCTGGCCTACTCGTTGGGCAAAATCTTCAACTAAATGGAGATTTCTGGTCGAAGGAATCGATGCAACCCAGGTTGGAAAAGGCTGTGGTTGCCAGCGCTGTTGAATCATTTCTACGAGGGCATCGACTAGATCATCGCGAAAATGGCCTTGCTTTTTATCGTGGCTAACCATTGCGCCCCAACCAGCATGGCCCCAACGGGCTAAAACCCGACCTGGTTCTGCTCGCAAATGCTCAGGAAGGCTTGCCAGTTGGCGATAGGCACTTGGAATATTGGGAGCAGCAATTTTTCTTGGTTCTAATACTTGTTCCGAGTGCCGGAGAAACCGCGCTGCTTGGTTGATTAAATTGGGTGATGGCTGATTGCCCAATAATCTGCCACGACAGTTGGCACAGCGCCCACAATCATTACTTTGTGCATCATCAAGGGCTTCAGCCAAATGGCGCATCAAGCAGTTTGGCGTATCAACATAGGTTTGAATTGCTTGCCATTCTTGGATACGCCGCTGATTCAGGCGCTCGATTTTGGCCTGATCAAGCTGATAGTTGCTGGCGTTGATTGTTGTATACCATTTTTTTTGATTGTAGATGACTGGTGGTTTGGCTTCCACCGACAAAAATTTTAGAGCATGCTCCAGTTTGCCTCGACGTATATTAATTTTTTGAAGAATCTGATTCAATTTTGCCCCGTCATGCTGATTGATCTCGTGTAAAACTGCCGCAATTGTGGCTTGGCTCGGAAAAGCCTCACGCCGAAAATATTCATGAATTGCTGCATCTTCTTCGCCAGCAAGCAAAATACCATAGGCTTGTTCAATGGCGCGGCCAGCCCGCCCAACTTGCTGATAGTAGGCAATAATCGAGCTGGGCGCTTGATAATGAATTACAAATCCCAAATCTGGCTTATCGTAGCCCATTCCCAAGGCGCTGGTTGCCACCAAAACTTTGATTTGATTTTGGGCTAAACGTTTTTCAAAATTGGCGCGAGTCTCTGCATCTAACCCAGCATGATAAGCACAAGCACTAAGCTTGTGTTGATTAAGCCAAGTCGTAACGTGCTCAGTATCGGCGTGAGTTAGGGTATAGATAATGCCTGTGCCCGGTAATTGAGGCAAGTAGTGGGCCAACCATGCCAAGCGGCTCGCAGCATCAGGCAAGCGAATGGTTTGCAAACTCAGGCTTTCACGCATCAAAGGGCCACGTTCAACCACAAAATTCCCTAAATGTTGGCGAATATCATCAATTACGCGCTGGTTGGCAGTGGCAGTCGTGGCTAAAATTGGCAAATTTTTTGGCATTACTTGGAGTGTTTGAACAATGCGGCGATAGTCGGGGCGAAAATCATGGCCCCAATCAGAAATACAATGGGCCTCATCAATCACCAACAAGCCAATTTGCTGACTAATTGGCAACAGCACCTCTTCCATAAAGGCTTCATTGGCAAAACGCTCAGGGGCAATCAACAATACATCAACTTGATTTTGGCGCACACTGGTCTTTATGGTGACCCAATCGTCGGGATTGCTTGAATTAATACTGACGGCAGTTAAGCCAAAGCGTTGAGCGGCTTCAATTTGATTGTGAATTAATGCTAATAAGGGTGAAATAATCAGGGTCATTTTGCCACGTTGCTGGCGGATATGTTGGGCTGCGATAAAATAGACCCAGCTTTTGCCCCAACCTGTGCGCTGCACCACCAGCAGTTGTTGATTGTCATTAATCAGCCGATCGATTGCCGACCATTGCCCATCACGAAAGCTGGCAGTAGGGTTATTTAATGATCGCCGTAGTTGCTCAAGTGCTCCATCGTAGCTTAACTCCGCAGTAATGTGCATTAACAGTGCTCCAATCTCAAGTGATAACAATCCGTTACAGCGGCATTAGTATACAAGAGATTGCAGCATCTAGTTAATCGGATTTAGTTTAGAACTTGGCAGTTTGCATCAGGCTAATAATGTCGTCGATGGTTTGGCTTGCGCCAGTTTGTTTGAGGTTTGCCAAGCGTTCATTACCTAGTATGGTGCTTAATTCAGTTTCGAGCATCGTTTGCTGGCGCTCGTCATACCACAGCGGGGTTAATTGCAATTCGCTGAACAATGCACTGGCATAGCCCCAAGCGAGTGCCGCTGCTTCAGCCAAACCTGCTTTGAGCAAGATTTCGCTGGCAGTTTTGGCTCCAACCAACATGCCAATTTTGGCTTGGGCATTCTTGCGTAAAATCAACGCTTCAACCAGGCAATCCCGCGCTCGCTCGAAGCGACCTTGGCCACCTAAACAAGCAGCTAAGTTGGTCAGAAAATAGCCCAAACCATTGTAATCACGATTATCACGACAAAGCGCTAAGCCCTCTTCTAGCAAGGGTTCGGCCTCAGCATAACGATATTCGAGAATTTCAATCAAGGCCAAGTTGCTCAGCGGCATGGTCAGATTGAAGGGATTATTGGCTGGGCGGAATAATGCTAAAACTTCAGCATAAATTTGGCGTGCTGCCGCCAAATTACCGCGATCAATCTCAACCAAGCCCAAATTGTTGAGCGTAATTCCCAGCATGGTTTGATCATCGAGGGTGCGATAGATCGCCAAGGCTTGCTCAAAATAGGCGCTGGCTGGTTGATGCAAGCCTTGTTCATAGGCCACCAAGCCCATCGTATTGAGGAGCCGAGCAGTTTCGGCTTGGTTGGTTGATTCGATTGCTAAGGCTGCTTCAAGATAGTGTTTGGCTTCTTGATAGCAGCTTTGCGACCAAGCCATACCTGCCGCAGCACCCAATGCTGGCCGAACAATTGTGGGTTCGGCATTAGCTTGATGTTCTAATGCGGCGGTGATCCAGCGGCGGCCTTCAGTGAGGTAGCCTTGGCGTACCCAAAACATGACCAAATTGCTGCTTAATTGCAAGGCTAAGTTGGCTTCGTTATGGCTCAAAGCCCATTGAATCGCTGAACGAATATTGTGAATTTCGCTGAGCAACCGATTTGTCCAGTATTCATGCTTGGAGCCGCCCAACTCAGCTTTGGCGGTTATGCTCAAATCACGGTAATACTGCGCGTGATACAGATCGATCTGATGGGCTTCTTTGCGTTTGCGCAAACGCTGGTGGGCATATTCACGCACTGCATCAAGCATAATGTAGCGTGCTTGCTGGCCGGGCATGGTTTCTTCCAAGAGCAAATGTTTTTGCTTCAAGCTGGTAATGCCAGTATCAACAGCGGTCGCGAATTCGCCAACTGTTTGATAGAGCGCCATCACTGCATCGTTGGAGCAACCGCCAATAAACGCGCCCAAGCGGCTAAATAAGGTTTGTTGCGGCGCTGACAAACGGCTGAAACACCAATCAAGCACTGGGTAGAGCACATGGTGGCGGGCTGGTTTGGCAATCGTTGCGCCTCGGCCAAGCGCCAAATAATTGCGCACGAGCAATAGCAAATCGGTCGGCGAGAGCGCCGAACTATGGGCAGCAATTAATTCAATCGCCAAGGGCAAGCCATGTAGTAGCCGACAAATTTCGACCACAGCCTTGGCTTGAGTATCGGTCAAAACAAAGCGCGGCTGAATCGCCTGCATGCGATCAACAAACAAGGCAATCGCTGAATATTCTAATAACTGGTTGGCTGGTAAATTGGACTGCTCGGGCACTTCGAGTGGTGGTACGCTAAACTCATATTCATCAGCCAAGCCCAACGCAACTTGGCTCGTTACCATAAATTGAGCTTGATCAGTGCGTTCGATCAGCAATTTAAGTTCATCAGCAGCGCGTTTGACCTGCTCGAAATTATCGAGAATTAACAGCACCCGCTTGCCGCGCAGAAAATTCACCACGCTATCGAGCAACGATTGATTGGCTGTTTCATGCACGCCCAAGGTATGGGCAATGGTTGGTAGCACAAATACCGCATCATCAACTGGCGCTAAATTGATAAAATAGCAACCATCAGTAAAACTATCGCGGATAGTTTCGGTAGCTTCAAGCCCCAGCCGGGTTTTGCCAGTGCCACTCGCGCCGATCAAGCTCACAAGCCGATGCGCTTGCTCTTGAAAGAGGGCAGCTAAGGCAGCAACCACACGGTTTCGGCCAATTAAGCGGGTCGAATACTGGGGAAGATGATGCATGGCAAACTCCAGTATGCTAATGTGGGGTATCGGGCAGGCTGTAGTCAGCATTGATGAGTCGTTGGACTGATGATTGATGGCAAGCTCGGGTATTTAATTATACCGCGAGAATTGCCAAAATTCATGGCGAATTTTCGGTACTATCTAGTTACTGAACTGAAATAGGGGCAAAATGGGATCACATGCAGAGGTTTTTATATTTTATTATCGGGCTTGTTGCTAAAAACATCGGGCGGGTGCTATCAGTCGATTGCACCCGCCCGTGTTTGCTGTGTGGAGAGGTCTGGCATAAGGGAAACCGTGCAGCCTGCAAAAAAGATACGGCTCTTGATCCAGATTCTCGAAAGATCCCCCCAAGGGGTGATAAAATAGGCCTAACCTGCTGGTTTTAAGGGCGTGCCCCCAAGGTTACCTCGATCGTTTGCTCTTCATCCCCCCGAATGATCGTCAAAATGACCTTATCGCCAACCCGCGAATCGTTGATATGAGCAATCAGATCGTCGCTTGAGCGAATAATCTCGCCGTTGAAGGCGGTCACGATGTCGCTATCAATAATTAATGCAGAACCTTCAACTTGAATGCTCGTTGTGCCCAAGCGAATTCCAGCTTGATCAGCGGGGCCATCGACAACCACATTGGTGACCAACGCGCCTTGGCTGACTGGTAATTTCAATTCTTGAGCCAATTGGGCGCTGATTGTTAGCATGCTCACGCCAAGGTAGGCTGAATCGTGTTTGCCAGTTTTAATCAAATCATCAACAATAATTTTAACTGTGTTGGCAGGCACTGCATAGCCAACTCCGGCAAAGGCTGGGGCAGCGGTTGGGTCACTCACCCGAATCGCGGTGTTGATCCCAATCACTTCGCCTTTACTATTGAGCAATGGCCCGCCGCTATTGCCTGGGTTGATTGCTGCATCGGTCTGAATAATTCGGCTGATGCGAAATTGACCACCATTAGCAAGGGTACGACCTGGCAACGAACGCCCTTCGACTGCGCTAACAATCCCCAAGGTCATAGTATTTTGCAAGCCAAACGGATTGCCAATTGCAATCGTATCTTGCCCAACTTGAACTTCGCGAGAGTTGCCAAACACCATCGGCACAATCTCGCCCACGGCTGCGGCATCAACCTTAATCACCGCAACATCGTTATCTTCATCGGCACCGCGCAGGGTGGCTGGCACTTGGCGGCCATCAGCAAAGGTGACGAAAATGCGGGTTGCACCTTCGATTACATGGTTATTGGTAGCAATATGGCCTTGATCGTCAACCAAAAAGCCTGAGCCAAGCGCCTCGCCAGTCAGATCGTCACTGCCCTCACCGACAACTTCGGTATCGATGCTGACAACTGCTGGGCCAACTCGTTTATACAAATCGATTCGCGCTTGTTCGTCGCTCAAATCATTGCTTGGGGCTTCGCTCAAGGCACTAACCGGAACTGGCGTTGCTTCAACTGAAAGACTCGAATCACTATTTGAGCTTTCTTCAACTGGAGCAAAAATCCAAATCAACAGGCTTGCCACAATACAAAGACTTAGTGGAATAAGAAATGCTGGAATCAAAATACGCATGCTGCGTTGCTTCATGCAAACCATCCTTTCTGCATAATCACCCGAAGTTGGTGTAGGCTGCATGCTATAATTTTATCGCAAAATCGTTAGCTAGGGGTCAGGGGTTAGGGGTTAGGGTTCAATTAAGGCTAAAATAGCCAATAGCCAATAGCCAATAGCCACAAAATAAAACTATGGCACAATCAAACAGTAATCAAACTCAATTAACTCCACGCCAAGAGCGGCGGTTGGCGCGGGTTGCCCGTCGTCAAGCTCGCCCATGGTGGCTCAAAGCACTCATCCTGCTGGTTGAACTGCTGCTCATTGGCGTATTTTGCGTGCTTGCGGCAGGCTTGGGCGGTTATTGGTATTTTAGCCGTAATCTGCCCTCAATTGATAATTTGGGTACGCATCGCGCCTTTGAAACCACCAAATTATATGCCCGCGATGGCACAACCTTGCTGTATGAAATTTTCGATCCCAATGCAGGTCAGCGCACAGTCGTGCCATTCAGCGCCTTTTCTGAAAACCTAAAACAGGCCACAATTGCGGTCGAAGACAGTAATTTTTATACCAATCCTGGAGTCAATTTGCCCTCGATCGCCCGTGCCGCGCTGGCCAATTTGACTGATCAAGAATCCGGTCAAGGTGGCGCATCAACCATTACCCAGCAATTGGTGCGCAATGTGTTACTCTCGCCCGAAGAACGTAGCCAGCAAACGCCGCAACGGAAAATTCGCGAGGCAATTTTGGCCTATCAAATTAGCCAACGTTACTCCAAAGATCAAATTTTGGCCTTGTATTTGAATGAAATTCCCTATGGCAATAATGCCTATGGCGCTGAGGCTGCTGCCCAAGCCTATTTTGGGGTTAGCGTAAGCGATTTGAGTTTGGCCCAAGCAGCGATGTTGGCTGGCTTGCCTCAATCGCCGTCGCAACTTGATCCGTTAATTAATGCCGATGCAGCCAAAAAACGCCAAGAAATTGTCTTGGCGGCGATGGTTCGCAATGGGGTGATTACGCCGCAACAGGCTGAGCAAGCTTTTGCTGAGGTGTTGTATGTCAAGCCAGCCCAAGTTAATTTAACCGCGCCGCATTTTGTATTTTATGTGCGCGAATTGCTTGAAGCTCGCTACGGCCCTGAATTACTCTACCGCGGCGGATTGCGGGTCACCACCACGCTTGATCCACATTGGCAAGCGGTTGCTCAACAAGAGGTGCAACAGCGAATTAGCGAAATTTCCCAGCAAAATGCTACCAATGGCTCGGTTGTGATGCTTGATCGCAAAACCAACCAAGTGCTGGCGTTGGTTGGTTCAGCCGATTACAACAACACGGCGATTGATGGTCAAGTTAATGTGGCGTTGGCCGAACGGCAACCTGGCTCAGCGCTCAAACCGTTTGTCTATGCAGCAGCCATGCTGCGCGATTGGACTGCCGCCAGCGTGCTGTGGGATGTGCCAACCGAATATCGTTTTGCAGGCGGCGAAGTCTATGCGCCCAAAAATTATGATCGCAGCTTTCACGGCCCAGTTTCAATTCGGGTTGCATTGGCCAATTCATTCAATGTGCCAGCAGTCAAAACCCTCGATCATGTCGGCATTGATGAGTTTTTGCGCCTGATGCAGCGGGTTGGCATCAGCACCTTAGATGATCGCCCACGCTATGGGCTTTCGTTGGCGCTGGGTGGTGGCGAGGTTAAGCTGCTCGAATTGACCACAGCCTACAGCGTTTTTGCCAATGAAGGTAATTATCGGCCCGCTTCGACGATTTTGAAGGTGGTCAATACCCGTGGTGAGGTGCTTGAGGCGTGGAGCGAACCACCAAAACAAGCGGTGCTCGGCCCTGATGGCAATGGCTTAGCCTTTATTATATCGAGCATGCTCAGCGATAACAAAGCCCGCGAATGGATGTTTGGGCCAGATAATGCCATGGAATTACCTAATGATCGGCCTGCAGCGGTCAAAACTGGCACCACCGACGACGACCGCGATAGCTGGACGGTTGGCTATACGCCGAGTGTGGTAATTGGCGCGTGGGTCGGCAATAGCGATAATAGCCCGATGCAAGCAGTCCCAGGCTCGTTTGGCGCGGCGGTAATTTGGAATCGGCTGATGACCAAATATCACGAAGGCTTGCCGATTGAGCAATTTACTCCGCCTTCAAATGTTTCCGAGCATGAAGTCTGTATTCCAACTGGCACCAAGCCATCAGCCGCCTGCCCCAATATTCGCACTGAATATTTTGTCAATGGCACCGAGCCTGTCGAAACCGAAAACGTCTATCGCACGGTGCGGATTGGGCCAAGTGGCGATTGCGTGGCGCTGCCCAATCAGCCAGGCGAAGATCGAGTTTTTGCAATCTATCCCGATGAGGCGGGCAATTGGGGCGAAACTGGCGGCTTAGGCACTCCGCCAACCAAGCCTTGCCCGTTGG
This sequence comes from Herpetosiphon gulosus, assembly GCF_039545135.1. Lineage (NCBI taxonomy): Bacteria > Bacillati > Chloroflexota > Chloroflexia > Herpetosiphonales > Herpetosiphonaceae > Herpetosiphon > Herpetosiphon gulosus. The sequence continues at coordinate 14,972 of NZ_BAABRU010000031.1, forward strand.
TAAATTCGACCAATGCTGGCGGTGCGAATGTGGCAATTGCCTTGATCGAGCCAAGTGATGGAGCGGCATTGGCCTCGCCAATTCGTATTCGCGGCAGTGCTGCAGGCGATTACAGCGTGGCCTGGGGTACTGGCACAAATCCAGGCAGTTGGACGACCATTATCGAAGGCTTTGGCGGCATTTCCAATGGCTTATTGGCAATGTGGAACGCTGATGGCTTGCCTGAGGGAGCCTATAGCCTGCGTTTGTTAGTCAAACAAAGCAACGGCATGAACGAGCAGCGTGTGACAATCTACCTTGATCGAACTACGCCAACGATCTCAATCAATGTGCCAGCCTCGGCCTTGCGCGGCCAACCACTGCAATTCCAAGCCACAGCCCAAGATGATCGTCAGATGGCCAAAGTCGAGTGGACGGTCAATGGCGAAGTTTTTCTGCGTGATCAAGCACCGTATAGTCTTGATTTCAGCCCAACGCAAGCTGGAACCTATCGGGTTGTGGCCACGGCGATCGATCAAGCAGGCAACCGCGCAACCAGCAGTGTCAGTGTCTTGAGCGTTAAATAACGATCCGTTCCCCCACCCCTCGCTCACTGCGGCGGGCGTGAGGTTGCTATAGCGGCTGGTTGCGAGAAAGAAAACAAGTTGTCTTTAATTAGTTTCATATCGAACCAATAATCGTATGGTTCATCAATCAATGCGTGACTACCCCTGATTGTACTTGAGGGGGTGCAGGGGGATTAAAACCCCCTGCGTTTCCCGGCTTGAGGCGGACGGAAGGGTGGTGATCATCAATCAGTGATAAAATCTACCCTTGAAAGGTGAGGTAATCCATGAATTCAAACCAACCAACGAGCAGCAGTTGTTGCCAATTCGGCCAGTGGTTTGCGTTGAATCGTGCAATCGGGCAACGATTCAAGGAATTGTCGCCCATAATTTTTGCTGAGCAAACGCCGATCAAGCACCACTACAATCCCCCGATCATCTTTGGAGCGAATCAAGCGGCCAAAGCCTTGTTTGAAGCGCAAAATCGCTTGCGGCACTGAATATTCAGCAAAAGCATCGACAAAGCCCTCAGATCGCGCCGAAAAAACTGGATCATTCGGCACGCTGAACGGTAGTTTAGTAATCACCAGCACACTCAAGGCATCGCCAACCACATCAACCCCTTCCCAAAACGAAGCTGTGCCCAGCAAAACCGTGCGTGGGTCAGATTTGAAGCGCTGGATCAATGAGCGGCGTGAGCCATCCATGCCTTGGGCCAAGGTCGAAATATCGGCTTGCTCAAGGCTTTCGCTAATGCCATGATAGGTTTGTTTGAGCGAGGCATTGGCGGTAAAGAGCGCCAAAGTGCGCCCGCCAGTTGCTTTGCATAAATTGATCAGGGCATCTTCCATGGCTCGTTGATAATTGCGCTCGTTGGGTTCGGGCATATCGGTTGGCAAGTAGATCAAGGTCGATTTGCTGTAATCAAAGGGCGAATTGAGCTGCATGGTCGTGGTTTGATCTAAACCCAAGCGTTGTTTGGGGTAATCAAAGCTGTTGCTGACCGAAAGCGTCGCCGAAACCAAGATGCTGGCACGTTTTTTCAGCCACAAATCTTCAGTGAGCAACGGCCCAACGTGAATTGGAGCTGCCTGCACTAACAATTCGCGGCGGCGTTGATCGGCGGTCAGCCAGGCCACAGTTTCTTCATTGCCATAAATCACCACATCGAATTGGCGTTGCAATTCAGTGCAGGCATTGACCATGCCCTTGACCCGCATCACCAAATCGTCGTAGCCATTGATATCGCGGCCTTCGAGATTATCCAAGATTGCTTGGAGCTTGCCAAAGCCATCGCCCAGCTTGCGCAAATTGATGCTCAAATTTTCCCATGTTTGCTCAACTTGGGTCCATTCAGCGTGGCGGCGCACTTTGCTGGTAATCCGCAACTGAGGATCGTATTGGGTGACGCTCCGATCTTTGGCCATAATATCGTTGAAAATGCTGAATAATTGTTGTGCTGCTTCGCGGGCTTTATCAACATTTGGCCGCAAATCGGCGCTGAGATCTTCGAGTTTGCGCTGCTCTTTATGATCGACAGTGCTCAAACGGAAGATTTGGGTCCATTCGTTGAGCACGCCACCCGCCAAACGCACACCGCCAGCGCTATGCATATCGTTGAGCAAGCCAGTTAGGCTATGTTGCGAAATCGTAAAACCCAACTGATCGGTCGCCACATCTTCGAGATTATGGGCTTCGTCGATAATTAAATGATCGTAGCGTGGCAAAATCCCAGGCGATTTGACATCCGACATCAGCAAGGCATGATTAGCCACCACGATATGAGCATTTTCGGCCTCAGCGCGGGCTTTGAAGAAGAAACATTCATTATAGAGTGAGCAGCGTTGGCGCAAACATTGGTCAGGATCAACATTGACATTGTTCCAAACTTGTTGCTCGCCCTGAATTAACATCAATTCGGCGCGATCGCCGCTGTTGGTCGAGGGTAGCCAAAGTTGGAGCTTCAACAATCCACGAGTTTGATCTTCGTTGTGGTCGGGGTGAGCACGAAAGGATTCATAGCGCTTCAAACACAGGTAATTGCTGCGGCCTTTGAGTTGTACTGCTCGCAAGGCGGGCCATTGGTCAGGTTGTTCAGCCAACAACGCTTGCACCGTGGGAATATCTTTGGAGCACAGCTGATCTTGGAGGTTGATCGTGTTAGTTGAGATGACCACGCGTTCGCCGCGCTGGCGTGCCCATTGAGCAGCGGGCACGAGGTAAGCCAAACTTTTGCCAGTGCCAGTTGGCGCTTCGATCATCAAGGTATCGCCTTGATTGAGCGCTTCGGCGATCGCCTCAGTCATTTCGATTTGCGGCTGGCGTGGCTCGTAGCCAGGAAACATCCGGCTGAACCCACCGTCTGCGCCAAACATTGCCCCAATTGCTTGGGCATCGAGTTCTTGCTGATTGCCAGTTGGTTCGAGGGCAACGGGGCGCACGAGTGGCTTCGGTTGAAATTCAATCGGCGCTTGCCAGAGCGTTTGTACGCGGCGTTTAGCAATTTCGCCAAACAGTTTGGCCAGCGGCCACTGCAATTTTTGGGTGGTTTGAGCGATGCTATGCAATTCGGCAGCCGATAATTCGGCTAATTTATCGAGCAATGCGCTAAACACCAAGCGACTGGCCTCGGCATCGGCCAAGGCGCGGTGCGCGTCAGGGTGTTGAATTTGCAAATGTTCGGCAATCGTTGAAAGCGAATAATTGGGCAATTGGGGAATTAACAACGTCGCCAAATCAAAGGTATCGTAATGTGGCTGCGTGACTTTTAGCCCTTGTTGTTGCAAAAAGCGCAAATCGTTATCGACTGAATGGCCAATAATTGGATAGCTTTTGAGAAATTTGGCTAATTGGCCACCAATACTATTAAATGTGGGAGCAGTGGTCAATTCATGGGCATCGATGCCAGTTAAACGGGCGATTTTAATCGGCAGCACCTGTTTGGGTTTGACCAAGGTTTGGTAGGTTTCGAGAACCTCGTTGCCTCGAAATTTAACTGCTCCGACTTCAATAATCTCATCGCGCCCTGGTTCTAAACCAGTTGTTTCCAAATCCAAGGCGATATATATCGGTTCCACAGATGCTCCTCGCTAGCAAGCTCGATGTCGCTCAAATGTTTTGCCATTATACCTGTTCTAAGCGGCAAAACAAGTTGATTCGGCCACAATTACCCCATGGCAATCAGCAGCGTGCCGCCCCAACTGGCGGTTTTACGGACGGATACACTGCTGAAACCTTGGGGATTTGGCCGCTAACCACGCCTTCGACTGCTAGTCAAATGGGGATTAAGCTAGGGCTGTGGATAGACATATGCCATCGTCAATGGGAAACTTCGATCAGAGATGGCTTGCAAACCGGAAAATTTGCGCAAGGGCAACCAATGTTCGTTGACGCGCTCTAACAAAAACAGCTCATTATACATTTCGAGCACAATCCGTTGCCCAGACCAATCGGGCGTACTATCACTAAATCCGTCGGCAACCAGTAACGAGTGGCCAATTTTACCTTGGCGGGTGTATGTATTGACGATTGAATTAATTGTTTGATAACGTTTAGTCAGATAGAATTGGCTATCACCTGACCAATCGCCAAATTGGTAGTTAATCGAGGTATCGTGCCATAATTCGGCACCTGTGGCGGTATCGAACATGCGCAGTTTGCCATATTTCAAAGGATATTCACGCTCAAGCAAGGCTACACTCTGGCCGTTGGGAGCTAAATCGACGCGCAAACTGTGATTAAACACGCCCTGGGTGAGCAAATGGCTGGTTTGTTCAAGCACGTTGTAGCTATAAATTTCATCAGCTGTGGACTGACAAATGACGGTGGGCGAACCAACCACATACCAAAGCTGCTTGAGATCAAGCGCTTGCAACAGCATTTGGCCTTGCGTTCGATCATCGGCTAAAGTTTGCCACACCAAATATTCATCGGCTTGCTTGGCTTCACGATAGGTCTTGCCAACAATCGTTAATTGCCGCCCATCCCAGTAAATCGGGGTTAGGAGCGTAGCAGCAGGCAATTCAGCAAACAGCTTAGTTTGACCAGTTTGCAAATCAAGCTCACGACAGCGATTGACCCGCGAATCGGCACTGGCATCAAGATGATAGCTATAGCAGAACGCCACGCTTTGCTTATCGGGCGCACTTATCCCAGCAAAATCACTCAGACTTTTGGCTTCGGCTGGCTCCAAAGCCACGGTAAACGTGATTTGGTTGGTCGGGTCAAAAAATGCCAAATCAGTGCCAGCACGATCAACGAACAGTGGCGGGGCATTATTGCGGATAATCGAATAATTACTTGATTGATCGATCGTTTTAATCCGACCATCATCCCACAATTTGAGCACTTGATCACGCACTATCGCCAAGCCAAGTGGTTGCGGATCGGCGGTTGGGGCAAGTGGAACATCAATATCGCTTTCGAATGGTGGATCAAAAAAACCTGTTGTGCTGTCCAAGGATGCTAACTCAGGATTTTCAATCAACGCCTGGGGCGTTAGATTTGGAATTAATGCAAACCCATCCCAATGCTCTAACCGTTCAGCGAGATTATCATCTGCTCGTAGGCTAATCGCTTGCTTTGAATTAGTCGTCAAATCAATGATTTCCAGCACGCCCGTGCGATGGAGCAGCACTAAACGTTGATCATCGAGAAAGTGAATGCGGTCACTGATATCAGTTTCAACTCCATGTGTGCTATACGCCAGTAATTGACGTTGCCAACTACCGATGGGTTTACCCTCGCGAGCATAGGCCATAATTTGCTGCGATAGATCTGATTCTTCGAAAATTGTGCCAATAATCACTACATAGCCAAGGTTGGGCGAGGCGATGATGCACTCAATCGAACTAACTTGGGGCAAGTTGGTTAATTCGGTTTGGCTGAAGGTTTGCTGCTTAATCAAATCCAATTCAGTCAGCATGCCATCACCAAAAACCAAAGCCCGCTTGCCATCAGGAGCAACTTGGGCAAACTCCAGTTTATCCAGCAATGGTTCGCCAAAAGCCTTGCTCGTTGGGTCAAACGGCCATAACTGGCCATCAGCCAAAAGCCAAGGGCCATTGACAGTTGGCAAAACTTGGGGCTGATCGTTTAACAGCGGGGCTTGATAACGGCGTAACTCCAAGCCACTCCGGCTATCAAGGCCACGCAAACGCACGGTTGCCGGCTGAAACGGATCGGTCGCACGTTGTTTTTCGAGGAGCCAGACCAATTGATTAAATGGATCGCTCACCACATCCAAGATTTTGGTTTCAACATCGGCTTCGCGCTCGGTGATGGGGAGTTGCCACAAACGCCGATTATCACGCAACGAACGGGCTTCGAGCCAATAGAAACTGCGGATAAACAGCATTTCACGTTGCCAATCAATGGTTAGGTCTTCATTGTTTGTGCTAAAGAAGTGCTCAATCCTGCCCCGCGCTTGGACAAGACCAGTACCATTCCACAGCTTGAGTTCATCGTTTACATCAACCAAAAGGAGTTGTTGATCGGCCAAATCGACCGTTGGCAGCGAAGAAATTGGATTATTGGGTGTTGGTTGGGTTGAAATACTCGGAGTAACTATGGTTTCGGCTACGACGGTGGCAGTTAGTAGCGGCGCAGGTGGCTCAGGAGTTTGGGCCACTAACACCATCGCAATTAACAAACCAACTCCGCCGAGTGCTGGCACAACCTGCCAGCGTCGGCCTGAACTACCAATCTTGGCCCGTTGAGAACGCTCTTCCATCATCAAACCTTTCCGTTAGATTGTGATCCACACAGGACACGCAGGGGGATTTGGCTATGGGCTTTTGGCTACTGGCTTTTGAAATTATTGGCATGTCAAAAAACGTTCCAATCGCCTAGAGCCAGTTAACGCGGATACAGATATTGAATGTTATCAGTATCAAGGTCAATACCTTGGAGTTGCCAATTAATCTGCCATTCTTGGTCATGCCAAGTCATTTGAGTAAGTTGGGGTTGTTGCCAATGCCGCATTAATAAGGTATTGGAATCATCATACAACGCAATTGGACGTAAATCGGGATCAATCAGGCTATTCAATACAAGTTTGGATTCAAACGCGTCATAAATACTGATCCGCTGTTGATCTGAAATATGCCCAAAGCCAACTGCTAACCAACGACCATCAGGCGACCAAAGAAATGGGCTTTGAGTATAGTATTCATAGCTTGATGGATCTAATCGATACCACTGTTGTTGCTCCAGTTGATACAACCCTGGATAATGACCACCGTTTTCAGTATCTGGCAACATTACAGCAAAGCTATTGTTAAAAGGCGAAAAGCTCAATCTACTTAATGCTTCAAGCGGCAGAGCAAATTGATGATTTCGCTGATCGTTTAAATCAAGGACTTGCATAAGGACACCTTGATCGGTCAGCCTGAGCGGATACAAGAGCCAGTGTTGATTTGGCGAAACGAGAATTTTCGCTACAATCGGTGAGGAAGCTTCAGGATACACAGCCAAATTAATTGGAACTTCAGCAATTTTTGTCACCCCACCAAAACCAAACCCAGGATACCACTCAACTTCCCAAATAATATACTGAATATTGGTGGTTTGAAGAAAATAGATTGCACCAACTTTCCAAGCAATCGGTTGGGCATATTCTAATTCGGGCCAAAGGTCTGAATCAAATAATATTTGCCAGTCACCAGTCAAACTATTAAATTCGATTAATTGACTAAACCCAGTAAACTTATTGCTACTACTGACACGTTGATGCACTACCGCTAACATCGATGCTTGATTGGGATGATAAATCGGCACAAATTCATCAGCCTGAAGCGGTTTTGGGAATTTCCAATAAGCTCTCTGTTGGGTAATGGGATCAAATAATTGCCAGCGTTCTGGCTGCGGGTGTTGCAACAAGAGTGGAGCCTGATTATAGCGCGGGAAAACGCGTACAACATCAGCTGCAACAGGCAAGGTTTGTTGATTAAGATCAATTCGTTGGATATTGATTGAACTAGCAGTCAAATTACCAACCAATGCAATTGAATTTGTCATTGGAGCTTCAAGCATTGGTGATGGGGTAAGAATTATCTCCAGATCGTTAGCAACAGGAACAATTGGCTCACCACTCAGTTCACGCATCCAAACAATTGTATACCCAACTATTTCTGCGGGTATTACCACATCGGTTAATGTATTAGTTGCGCTATTCCAACGCAGTAATTGGGGTTCTGGTTGATTTATGCGCGTAATCAGCCATTGGTCAGCATGAGTACTAGGCACAGCCCGACTATTGTAGCCATATTCAAGCCTTGCCTTGACTTTTCCATCCTGAATTGAATACAGCAAAAACGTAGGACTATGATAACTTTGAATTAATAACGCTTGCTGATCATTGGAAAAGAGGCCAACCTCAATTGAATCGTCAACTGGTTGAGACAAATCCACGCTTCGTTCAACCTCAGTCTGCAGATCAATCAATGTCAACTGGGTTGGTGAACGAAATAGTCCAATCGCATCACTTTGACTATCACCAACGAGTACATTATGGAGTGCTCTGCCAAAGTTCTGATAACTATTGGTTTTGAGGTCAATACGATAGAGTTCTTGATTGTTTATAAACCATACTTGACCTGTTTTTGTTAATAAATCGGGAACGGAAACTACCGACAACTGAAACTCAACCATTGGGGTTAATACCTGAGCATCAGCCAGCCGAAGATGGTGGAGTTGCCAACTTTCATCCCCATACTCATGCAAGACATAAATCCCTGTCGCTGTAACATCAAGAGCTACCAGAGGATCAAAACTATCGGCAGGTATTTCAAACGACCAGCGGAGTTCGCCAGTTGTGGTAGCCAAGCCAAGTAGCGTCTGATCACGTTTAATAATTAAGGTCTGTTCAGCTTGAAGGAGTATCGTGGAATTTACGCTACCAGAATCAACAGCCGCAATTGGCAAAACTCGTCCATCTACAATCCGCACCAAACGATCAAACTCTGCATCTTCTGAATGCAACAAGGCATACACGGACGAATCAGGATTAAGGATTGGCTGTGTCGCATCATCAACAAGCACTGGCTCACTGTTCGCTTGCGGCGTAGCAGCAACCACTTGAATTGGTGGTTGTTCAAGGATTGTGGTTGGAAACGGCGCGGTAATGATCGTAGCGCTTGAGTGAATGCTTGGCGTAACTGAGCCCAGCAAAGCGACCTCACTGGGGTTTGGGTTGGTTTCATCAAGGCTACTTGGCATGAAGGTCAATACCAGCATCAAGCCAATTAACCCAACTGCGCCCAACACGGGCAAAAACCGCCACCAATTCCGTTCAGATTTGGGTGTAGCCCGCTCACGACGTGGCTGCATACTCTACTTCTCCTACAATTAATTATTTAATCCACGAAGAGCACGAAGGCGCTAGAGATCAGGGATCAGAGGCCAGTAGTTGATTTATAAAACGTTGAAAATACGAAAAATGGAACCGCGAAGAGCGCGAAGTAAGATTTGGTTATCGGCTATTGGCTTTGGGTATTCCAATCAATCTCCGATAGCCCTAAGCCGATAACTTCACATCCCTCTGCGTTCAAATTCTGGCCCCTAGCCCCTGATCCCTGACCTCTATGCTCTCTGTTCTTCCAATCATATTCCTTCGAACAAATCGCGTTCGTAACCGTTGGGTTGCGGCATAACTCGGCTAAATTGTTCGCGACCAAGAAAGCGTTGGCGCAACAGGCGTGGCAATTTGAGGCTTAGCCCTATTTGGCCAAGCTGGCTACGATGAGCCTGCCAAGCAGCAACTTTTTGGTCAACCACACTCGAACAATCGATGCTGGCGGTTGGCGGGTTCACTGCTTCTAAAATTTTCACAAAATCGATATCGCCATTATTGCCGCCCTTACGTGGGTCGCGGCCTGAAAGTCGCCACAAACGCAGCATCATTTTGATCAGTAAGGGATTAAAGGTCGAATAGTAGAGTTTGCGTGGTGTCCAAGTTGGCAAGCCTGCATCAAGTTGCTCAGGCAGCCATGATCCATCGCCCGCCCGCGCAAAGGCCAAATGCGTGGCATGGTGCATGGCAATATGATCAGGATGGCCATACCCACCATATTCATTAAAGGTAATTACAACCTGTGGCTGAATTGCGCGAATGGCGGCGGTAACTTTGGCGGCAACAGCTTCGACCGGGGCTTGTACCAAGGCTTCGGGGTGCTCGTTGGCTGGCGTATTGGGCATCCCCGAATCACGATAATTTAAGAAATGATAGGCCGCCAAGCCCATAGCACTTGCTGCATCACCTAATTCAGTTGAACGCAAGGTCGCAATATCGCCGTAGCCTTGCAATAAACTTGGGTCAACATCACCAGCCTCGCCACGGGTTGCACAAATATAATGCACACTCACGCCATGATGGGCATAGTAGGCGATCGTGCCAGCATTGCCAAAACTCTCATCATCGGGATGAGCATAAACAAACAACAAACGGCGGGTCATTGGCGCAGTATTCAGCCAATGCGATTCAATTCCATAGGCGCGGAGATCGCTGGGAAAATGCATGGGAACGGCCCTCACACAAACAAAGAGTATGGTCTGTCGGTTTTCGCTGTTTGTCAAGAAGTTGGCACATTTAGCCCATCGACTTATACCAAGCCTATAGTATACTTAACCCACTACGTTCTGCGAATACCTAGCCGCATTGCTGCCCAACATCGCTCAACCACGCTAGTCTATCTATGGTGAGAGTTATGCACTGGCGCTCGTTTATTCCACGCACATTAGCCGATTCCCAATCACGTCAACAGTTATTGATTGTCATGCTCAAAAGCGTTTTTTGGGTCTTTAATCCTATCCAATTGATCTTGAGTTTCACCTCGACAACCACGAGTTGGCCGCGCCTATTGTTGCTAGCAATCGTCAATCTGCTTTGTGGCGGGATATGGCTCTTAGTCAAACGAGACAAGCTGGATCTGGCAAGCAAGCTGTTTGTTGGGTTATTTTGGTTGTTGTTTACTGGTCTGATGTTGAGCACTGGTGGCATTGCTTCACCTTCGATTATTGCCTATTTTTTCGTCATTTTTACGGCTAGCTTTTTGTTGAGCGAACGAGCGAGTCTGATCATCGGCGGTCTGAGTTTGGCGGCAACATTTGTGGCCGTGCTACTTGAGTTGAATCAGCTTTTACCAGCCTCAGTGCTTGTGTATACTCCAGTTTCGCGTTGGCTTAGTTATAGCTTTTACTTGGGCATTATGCTGGTATTTCAGATGGTAAGTGGGCGCTTGGTCTATAACGCTTTGCAAAAAGCCCAAGCTGAATTACACGAACGTCAACGCATCGAAACAGAATTACGCCATTCTGAAGCCCAATATCGCCTCTTGTTCGACACCATCCCAATTGGGATTGGCATGGCCAAACTTGATGGCACGGTCATCGCGATCAATCCAGCTGGCAGCCAAATGATGGGCTATAGCCATGCCGAATTTATGCAAATCAAACTTGAACATTTATATGCCGATCCCGATCAACGGGCTAGTTTAATTCAGCAAGCCCAGCAAACTGGCAAGATTCGCGATCGCGAGATGGCTTTTCGCCGTAATGATGGCCAATTGGTTTGGGCCTTGGTCAATGTTGATCTCGGGGTAATTAATGATGAAGTAGTGACGATTGCCACATTGCGCGACAACACCACCCAACGGGCAGCGGAACAAGCCTTGCGCACCAACGAAGCGCGTTTTCGAGCAATCTTCGAACATGCAGCAATCGGGATCGTCTTAATTGATAATAATGGCTTGGCCTTCCGCGCCAACCCAACTGCCTGTATGCTGCTTAATTTTAGCGAGCAGGAATTGCAACAACAGGCCTTTGTCAACCTTACCCATCCCGATGATCGCCAATTTGAAATCAGCTTAAATCAAGAACTTCGCGCCGGATTATGCGATTCGTATCAAATTGAGCAGCGGTTTATTCGCTCAGATGGTGGGGTTGTTTGGGGACGATTGTGCGCATCGTTAGTGCAGGATGCTGCTGATCAGCCACTATTTATGATTGCGATGATCGAGGATCTTAGCTCGTATAAAGATACCCAAGCCCAACTTGACTTGCAAATGCAAACTTTGACAGCGCTTTACTATAGCTCGCAACGCTTAACAACCAAGCTCAAAGTTGAGGAACTGGCCCGCGATGTGGCTGATAGTTGTGTCAGTATTTTTGGCGCACAACGGGCTTGGCTCACGCTCAATCAGGCTGATCAGCTCAAGTATCACGAACATAACCCTGAACAACCCTTGCCCAGTGTTCACATTGAGATTGAATCGGCCCAACCCACCACCCGCAATGGCCCAATTCGAACCATGGCCTTTCCATTGGTCAGTCATAACCACACCTTTGGGATGCTCAATTTGCAGAGCAATCAGGCCGATTTCTTCCAAGCTGAGCGCAACGATATGCTGCAAACCTATGCTAGCCAAGTCGCCGCCGCTTTGGATAATGCTTTGATGTTCCAACATTTGCAACAGATCAACCGCGAAGTTACCAGCGCCTACGATATGACGATTGAAGGTTGGTCTCGCGCCTTAGATTTGCGTGACCACGAAACTGAAGGCCATACCCAGCGGGTTACCTGGATGACCGAACGGTTGGCCGCTGCGATGGGTCAATTTAGTGCCGAAGAGTTAATCCACGTGCGGCGGGGCGCTTTGCTGCACGATATTGGCAAAATGGGTGTGCCCGATGCAATTTTGCACAAGCCTGGGCCGCTTAACGATGAAGAATGGGTAATTATGCGGCGGCATCCGGTATATGCCTACCAACTGCTTGCGCCAATCGGCTACTTACAAGGCTCGCTCGATATTCCGCACTATCATCATGAACGTTGGGATGGGGGCGGGTATCCCAAAGGCTTGCAAGCCGAAGAAATTCCTTTGGCGGCACGAGTATTCGCCGTGGTTGATGTCTGGGATGCCTTACGTTCTGATCGACCGTATCGCAAAGGCTGGACGGATCAGCGGATTATGGACTATTTGGCGGGCGAGGCGGGCAAGCATTTTGATCCATTAGTCGTTGAAGTATTTTTGCAATTGCTCACGACCATGACGATTGCTGAGGTTCGTAATCCAGTTAATGAGGCTTAAAAAGCAACATGTGAGCTAGCAAGCTAGTTTTCCTTTGAATGAGTTCATTGGAATTAAAAAGGTTTATGTTCCCTCACCCCCAACCCCTCTCCCACGGCGGCGAGAGAGGGGTATTGCAACCTTCATGATGAGATGGTTCCCCCTCGCTCGCTGGGCGGGAGAGGGGGCTGGGGGGGTGAGGGATTGTTAATATGAACTAGTCCAATCCTGTTGCCTGAACATTTTAGCCTAAGGCTTCGAGCAAGAGCGCTGCTTCATCGGCGCTAATCTTGCCACTTTGTACCATCTTCAGAATTGCCAAGCGTTCTTGGGTTTTATCGACGGCTGGCGTTTCGGCTGGGGCGGCGGTTGCAGCTTGGGCAGCGGTGGCTTGCTCTGGCGAAATCCGCACGGTATCGCCAGTGTAGGCCACATGTTGGCTTGACGATGAGCCATCATCTTCGCTGATCGACACCCGATGCGGCGCATGGGGTGCGGCTGGCGGCGCAGGCGGTGCTGGTGGTGCTGGTGGGCGGGGTGCATTTGGGTGAGCAATATTCTTTTCGATATTACCCAAAGCTTGACCAATCGCCTCGTAAGCACGGCTAATACCTTCATCAGCAGCCCGCTTGGCTTGCTCTTTCAAACGCTCAATTCGCTCTGGATCAAAGCGATATTCACGTTCGTTGATCCGCACGCTCATTCGTTCGGCGGCTTTAGCAGCCCGTTCAGCGGCGCGTTCAGTCGCTTGGCGAGCGCGTTCAGCAGTGCGTTCGCCCTTGCCATCGCGCCAATCGCGGCTCATTTCACGGAATTGGGAAGCAATATCGCGGCCCATCGAGGCTAGATCATCGGTGAAATCGCGAATGGCTCGGTTGAAATCGTCATTATTCCAATTCCAGTTAGCGCTCCAGCTATTCCCACCAACGCTCTTGGATTGGCTGGCGGCTCCGCCGCGAATGCTCAAATCGCCTTGAACATTCAATTCTAAACGAGCCGTGCCCGTGCCCCAAGTCAAGCTAATCGAACCAGGCTCGCGATCGCCCATACCTGAGACATCGCCTTGCACAAAGCCATTGACGCTCAAATTAGCATCGTCAGTAACTTCTAACACCACATCGCCATTGGCACTAGCGCGATACACTTGCTCAGGGAGCCAATTGATGCCCAATTTCAAATCGCCATCAACATGAATTGGCGCAAGGCTTTTGATCGCGCCACGCAGCGTAGCATCACCACTAACACGGGTAATTGCTACATCGCCAAACAAATCGCTCGCACTCAAATCGCCATGCACATTGATGATTGTTAGATTTTGGGCTTGGCTAATTTTGGCATCGCCATTGACATTTTTAATCACCACAGTATCAGTGTTCTCATAGATTTTGAGATCGCCATCAAGGTTGGCAAGGCTAAGCTTGGCGCTTTTAGTAAAGGAAGCATCGCCGTGCACCACATCGCCTTCAAAGGTTTGCACATCGCGGGCGCTAATATCGCCTTCAATTTGGCGGGTATGCACAGCGCTCAATCCTGTCAGATCAAGATCGCCATGAACCAGATCAAGGGTCAAAACTGTGCCATGGGGCAGGCGTAATTCCAAATCATCGGAGCAGCGCTCGATCGAGAGGTGGCCTTCTTGGGCACGAAAACTAATACTATCTTCATCAACATCAAACCAAGCTTCGGGCAAATCGTGGGCAATTACCCGCAAATTACCTTCGCAAATGCGGACCGCTACGGTTGGATTCATACCGACATTAATTCGTTGTTGCATCGTCCAAACTCCTTATTCAACCACAATTTCAATGCGTTCGCCGTCTTCGAGATCTTCCATATCGACAATTTTGCCAGTCATGCCGCCGCGAATTGCCTCAAGCATTTCATCGAAGTTCAGGGTTGTATGCTTGTTGGAAGCAAAACGAGCGCCGAGTTTCAAGCCAATGCTAATCAAGCCAACCGGAATATTGACATTGATTTTGTGATGGTTGGATTTCAAATCGGTGACCCGAATCCGAACCCACTGGGCACGCACTGGGCGGGAAACGCGATTGTTTGGCTCCATCACGCCCAACAAACGCGCACCTTCTTCGGCAGTCAACTGGCCATTTTCAATCAGGCGCAAAATGCGCATGCGTTCTTCGGTTGCCATTTGAAATACCTCCCTAGCCTTGCAACAGTTTGAGTGCTTCTTCCGCACTCAGTTCGCCTGTTTCAAGTTGACGCAACACCTCACGCGAATCAGGGCGCGTGATTGAAGGCGGTGCACCTAAAGCGGCGGCAATTTCGTCCATACGCATACGAGCAGTGGTGTATGAGACACTCAACGAAGTGGCGACTTGGTTGACATTGCCTCGATGTTGTGCCAAGAGTTCCACAAAGCTCAGTTGCTCGCGGGTCAAGCGACCCAAGCGTCCTAGAGTAAATTGGCCTTCAATCGCCGTGTTGCAAATTGCACATTCCAAACGGGTACTGGTTAGTTCGCCCGAGCAAACCGGGCACTGAGTCAAGATAGGATTCATCAATACCTCGCGAAGTATCAGTTCATCTGCTAAAAAGTGTAACTTAAGTTGATAATAAATGTCAATCTATCTTATATTAATTTTAGATTAGAAATATTCTGCAAAAAAGAGCTGCTGCAAGCCGCTCCGCAGCAGTCGGCGAATCGGGCAGCTTGCTGATGTTTGCTAAATACAGGTTGGGGAGATGCTGGGAACACTGGCAAATGAGAGGATTTATGCTTTAGAATAAGCTGATTCAAGCAAAAGGAGAGCTAGATGAGCATGAATAGTCTGTATGACATTGAGGCTGAAATTACCTTCGAAGACGAAGACCCTGAACGTGCTCTGCTCATGGCATTATACTTCACTCACGGCGAATTACATTTTAGTCCCGACTCCTATCAAGGTTGGGACATTCGCGTCAGTGCAGATCACAATCGCATGTTGTTGCCAAGTGGGGCCATTCTGGCCGATTTTTGGTTTCTCAACCCACACTATCAACTGGGAGAAATGGCAGTTGGTAGAAAGTTTTGGATTCGTTCAGGGCGACGGCTTGATGGTACAGGCCATGTGACCCAGATGTTGCATTTAGAGCAAGCTGTTCGCGCAAAAGCAAAGTATGATTTGCCAGTTGAAGTCACATTCCTAGAAATGCCAGCCAATAACCCAAGCCAAGTCTATTCATTATTCTATGGCAAGCATTTGAACGATTATGATCTGCACAATGGCTACATGAAACTCGCACAGGAGCAAGCATCGATCATAACGAAGCAGCAGTATATTCCAGTAGCATTCGAAATCGAGGCAAGTAGCCTAAATCAAGCTGCAAGCAGCAATCAACATTGGCTTGCAGAACAACAGCAATGGATGATTACTGAAAATTATGCCAGTAATGCGGCATTTCCTCGAATAAATAACCCCATTCTGGCCAAAGGCCAAGGCATTCAGCTGCTTGAAGATAAGGGGCGATCGGTTGTAGCAAACTTAACGATTGAGGCCAAGCAGCTGGCGCTATTTCAAAAGGCCTCGCATAAGCATTATGGTTTTGTCTACGGCACGCTTTTCAAAGGTGAGAATTACGAATTGAATGGTACTGAACGGCTGCTACTGCTTGAGGAAGGCCAAACGGTTACGATCGGCCAGCCTATGCGCGGCCATCTCGATTTGCATGGCATTAAAGAACATATCAAAGCGTTGCCACGAGGCTCAAAATTCGTGTTGCGGATTGCTGATCAGACGATTGCCAAAGGTCGGGTGGTTTAATCATTTGGCAATAGCGAGAATAGTATTTCTACATATTTTGGAGCAACAATGACCCATGAACCTTGTGTATTTGCCCCATTACTTGTATTCTCTCCTGACACTCAATTAAGTGCCTTACTGGCAGTTATGCGCGGTTATCGTTCGCCGCAAGGTGAGTGGCTAGTTGGGCAACTGCATCACCATGACCAAGCCTTGATGAGCCAGTTGATTATTGCCGATAAAACGATGGAAATCGAAAGCGAAGGCTACCTACTTGAAGATTCCGCTGATCCTGAGAACCAGCGCTACCGCAAGCAGTGGGAAATTATGCACAGCCTTGTGCAAGCGCACCCTTGGACAGATGAGCAGCGTTTGGATTTGGTCAAGGATTATCAGCAGTATCAGAAGCGCTTTTTTGGTACACTCGAAGATGAATATGGCGCGAATGCGCATGAATACACTGAGGCTTGTGGCTACCTTTTGTACAATTTGCTCTCAGTCCGCGACTTAATGGATGCATTGGGACCACACTGTTTTGCAGATGACCCAGCGCAATGGCAAATCGAAGCAATCATGCTCAATCTTGCCTTGACGATTGCCATGCCC
The DNA here is from genome assembly GCF_039545135.1 of Herpetosiphon gulosus. Lineage (NCBI taxonomy): Bacteria > Bacillati > Chloroflexota > Chloroflexia > Herpetosiphonales > Herpetosiphonaceae > Herpetosiphon > Herpetosiphon gulosus. The sequence goes on from NZ_BAABRU010000031.1 coordinate 31,928, forward strand.
AAAGCATTTATTAACGAATTAGAATCGATTGATACACCGAGAAATCCAAATTTGATTTATGATCCGCATCGTTATTGGTGGCGCTATCGCGAAGGCTATAGCAACCTAAATTGGCTCACGGAAATCTTATTTCAGCCAGATTAGGCTTTATATATTTTCGATTCAAGCCATGATTTGGATTGATCACCACCCTTCCGTCGAACCTCAAGGCGGGAGACGCAGGGGCTTTAATCCCCTGCACCCCTCAAGGACGATTGGTGGTTGGCAGGCAACGTGCGATAAACTTAACGAGTTTTGTACGCAGCGAGGATTCAATGCTACTGATCGCTTACCCCTGACCGCTAGCCCCGCGTGCCACCTGCAAACGCGGGGTTGGCTGGCGGCTCGGCAGTTGGCTTAATACGATGCTAGCCAGCACCACCAACGCGCCCAACATTTGCAACCAACTCAGGCGTTGATCGAGCACCAACCAACCTAGCACGGTTGCCGAAACTGGGCTAAGCAAAATCAAAAACGACATGGTGGAGGTTTTCAGACGTTCGATGCCGCGAAACCAAAAGAGATAGGCCACGCCCGTGTTGACAAGCCCAATCAGGCCAAAACCCAGCCAATTGCTGGCGGTAAAAGCTGGCGGTGGCCCTTCAATCAACAAAGCGATCGGCACAATCATCAGGCCACCAACCACCAATTGCCAAGCGGTGTAGGTCAATAAGGGCACTGGCCGACCCCAATGTTTGTTCAAGGTAATGCCCACGCCATAGAGCATCGCGCCACCAAAAGCTGCCAGCATGCCCCAAGCATCAAGTTGAGCCTGTGGATTGAGTAGCATCATGCCAACCCCAACCACACCTAAACCAGCCATCAACAGCAAGCGCGAAGTGACCCGCTCTTTGAGCACCACCCAGCCCCAAAAGGCCACGATAAACGGCTGCAATGCGCCCAAAGTGGCGGCAATCCCGCCAGGCAAGCGGTAGGCGGCAATAAATAATAATGGGAAGAAGAAGCCAATATTCAACGCGCCCAGCACCAACGAACGCCACCACCAAATGCCCTTGGGCAATTGCCGACCCAAGGCCAAAAAGATCAAGCCAATTGGTAAGGCCCGCATCACGCCCACCAACAACGGACGGTTGGCTGGCAGCCACTCAGTAGTAATGACATAGGTTGTGCCCCATAAAATTGGAGCAATCGCGGTCAAGAGCATATTCCATAGTCGTTGCATCGCCGCTGCCTTCGCTAAATCCCATCAGCACTATCTAGCGACAATCCTGATGGGATTGATAATTTATCTTGACATCAAGATATAAGTAATTTATCTTCATGTCAAGTATCTTTATATCGAGACAGTTTTATGCACAACGAGGTTAATAGTTTTTGGTTGAGTGCCTACGAGAACGACTGAACTTCGATCTTCCTTCAATTAGCTTGATAGCATATTCGCGGTTCAGTTGCCCAAACAGCCTTCCAGCAATTCAGCGGCTTGGGCTTATGTCGCCACTCCATAGATCGTCAGCCAATCGAGAACCTGGCGAATACTCCCAATCGCAACCGCAATACAGCTATCGGCAGCTCCATAATAGACATGCAGGGTATCGCCATCAGCTAGGACGGTCACGCCACAGGGGAAAATCACATTGGGGACATCGCCATGGCGTTCATACTCCGTATGCGGACTCAAGACCCATGGTTCGCCACGCCGCAGACAGCGCTCAGGATGTTCGGTATCGAACAGGGCTACGCCAAGCCGATAGAGACAACCACCAGGAGTCATCCGAACGCCATGATAGATCATCAACCAGCCTTCCTCGGTGGCGATCGGCGGTGGTGACAAACCAATTTTGTTGGCATCCCACCATGCGCCTTTACGGGCCTCAAGCATGCATTGGTGCTGGCCCCAATGGCGTAAATCAGGTGAGAGCGACATCCAAATATGCGACCCTTGTGCGCCAATCGGGCGATGAATCATCGCCCATAAGCCGTTAATCCGAACGGGAAAGAGCGCAGCATCTTTATTTTCGGGCTGCATCACCACTCCATAGCGAGTAAAGGTCTTGAAATCGGTGGTTGTTGCCAAGGAAACCCCAGGCCCACCAGTCGCATAGGAGGTATACACAACCCCATAGGCTGCTAATTCCTCAATATAGGTAATGCGCGGATCTTCAATCCCCCAGCGTTCTTCGGGATACTGCTGTGGATCAGGCGCAAAGGTTGGGTGGGCATCAATTTGCCAATGATCAAGCCCATTGGCCGAGCGAGCTGCACAGAAATGCGAATGCCCACGCCGATCTTCAACGCGGCATAACAACAAGGTTGTGCCATCGGCGAGCACAGTTGCACCAGGGTTAAACACGCTATTAATCGGGTACGGCCAATCGCTTGCTTGTAAAATCGGGTTGGCTGGATGGCGTGCGAAGAGATCGAGTCGATTATGTTGCATCATCATTTATTCCAGACTGTCTCGCCATGAGACACTACAGTGGCCTTAATGAACTTGAATCACGTGGTGGAATCAAATCTGCCCGAATGCGCGGTGGTCGGGTAACGCTGGCTGAAGTGTTTTCCGCTGTTCCGCGCCTGATTGGTGGCGTAAGTGTTTGAATCGTCAATCGGCCAATTAAAAATGCGAGGGTTGATTCGGCCCCCTGATTTTGATTAATCCGATCAATTTCCAATCCATCAGCACAGCCACCGGTGCGCTGATCGTAGAGCGCTACACCCGCATCGTTGTGGCCGAGAAACCAATAAAAGGCATGCTGGGCTTCATCGTACCAACCTGAATCGCCTGTGCTTTCAAAGGCTGCACATGCTGCTAACACGGTTGCCTGAGCCTCAATTGGCTGTTGATCATAGTGTGCTGGAGCTTGCCCACGCTGGAAAAAACCATTCGAACCAATTGGTTTGAAATGTTCAGCCTCAGGCCGCTGGATCGCACAGAGCCAGGTCAAGGCCGTTAATCCAGCCTCAACCATATCTGGGCGCTGAAGGGTTTGACCACTGACAATCAACGCATGCGGCAGAACCGCATTATCATAGGTCAGATGGTCATCAAACCATTCCCAATCAGGCTGATGCGCCGCTTGAAAGCGGGACAATAATTGTTCAGCGAGTTGCAATTGGCTGGCCATAACCGTGCGATCACCAGGAAAGCGTTGACGATAGGCAGCGAATCCCAACAATGCTAAGGCCCATGGCCGTGGGTGGGTCAGCTGAGACACCGCCGGAAGCGCAAAACGGAGGAGTCGTTGCGCAACGCCGCACAAGCCCGGATCATGGCTCTGTTCAAGCACTATGCCAAGTGCCCAGATACTGCGAGCATGGGCATCCTCCGAGCCTGTCGCCTCTAGCCATTGCCGATTTGCTCCCATAAAGTTGCGAAACCGTTGGGTAGCTGGATTAAAGGCATACCAGAGAAACGCTAAATAGCGCATTGCCAAGCGCTGCGCCTGTGGTTCTTGGATAGGGTCGAGCAGCATCGTGGCAATCAAAGCCCGCGCATTATCATCGGTCGCATAGCCTTCGTGATGATTGGGAATATTCAAGATCGCATGTTGGATCAAGCCCATATCGTCGGTCATGGCGATCAGATGATCAAGACATAACGGCGGGATGATCGGTGAATCAGGCATGATTGGTTGATTGGCTAGCACTAGCACTGGATGGAGTGGGTGCGTCCGTGCCTGCACAAAACTCTGCATATAGTGCGTAGCAACAACCGACCAGAGCATCGTGCGCCCACGTTGATAGGCCTGTTCGCGGATGGTTTGACGCAGCTGGGGTTCGGCTAAAAGCGTGTTAACCTGCTCAGCAAGCATCGCTGGATCATGAAACGGAACCAGCATGCCACCACCATGGGCCAAGAGTTCGGTTGCATACCAATAGGGTGTCGAGACAATCGCCTTACCAGCCCCAATCGCATAGGCTAAAGTACCCGATACGCTTTGTTCTTGGGTATGATAGGGTGTAATATACACATCAGCCGCACCCATATAAATTGCTAAAGCGCTGGAACTCACAAATTGATCGTGAAACCGCACATGCGCTTGAATTCCAAGTTGCTCGACTAAGGCTTGAAGCATCTCCCGATAAGCCTCACCAAAGGTTTGACGAACGGTTGGGTGGGTTGCCCCAACAATCACATAGAGCACATGCGGATGCTGTTTGATCAGGGACGGCAAGGCATTCAAGACATCTTCGATACCTTTATTTGGCGAGAGCAAGCCAAAGGTAAGCAGAACCTGCTTGCCAGTCAGATTGGCGTGTTGTTTATCCTCATAGCCATCGCGAAACGGCAGATCAGGAATGCCATGCGGGATACAATCAATCTGAGCCAATGGAATGCCATAAATCGTATGGATTAAATCGACTGCATGCGAACTCATCACGATAATCCGTTGTGATCGTTGAGCAAGCTCCCACAGAATCGTATGTTGATCAGCGGTTGGTTCGCGTAACACCGTATGCAAGGTGGTCACAATTGGAATTGTGATCGCACGAATGAGCAAGAGCAGATTACGCCCCGATGCCCCACCAAAAATCCCATATTCGTGCTGAATACACACAAGGTCATAGGAACTCAAGCGGATAAAATCGGCAGCTTGATAATAAGCATATGGGTCATCCTGATCAATCGTAAAGACAACTGAATCAGGGTAGTCATAGCCTGCAGGCGTATCATTCATGGCCATCACCTCGATCCTGCTCTGAGGATACGCTTCAAGCAAGGCCATGCGTAAATCGGTGGTATAGGTTGCAATGCCACACTGGCGTGGAGCATAATTCCCAATAATTAAGATTGAGCGAATCGATGAATGACTCGGTGTAGGCATGCCACACCTCCTGTACTAACTGGAAGCAATCACCCTGCCAGAGCGGCATATTGTGGGTGGCGCAATGTTTCAATCCGTGGCAAAAGGTTATCAAGCTGATGTTCCCAGCCCGCATCCCAAGCCCGAATGGCGGCAATCACCTGAACTGGTGGCGTAACCGTGCGGGCGGTCGGATGCCAAGCCTGATAGCGAATAGCAGGTGGGAGCAGCACCCATTGACTAAAGTAGCCCAATAGATAGCGTAAAGCCATAAAGCCTGTCCAGCCTGCAATCGCGTTCCCGTGCATCAGAGGACTCATCCAGCGCTGCGTGAAGGTGCCAAAATGATTCGGCTCAGCAAAGGTCAGAGGATGGATCACCAGCGGATGATCCTGCTGACTAAACCCAAACAATAGACAACGCAGGGCATTGGTAACTGGAACGGGATGCGGATAGGAATCAATCCCAACCTGAAAATAGTGCTGATGATCGGGTGTAAACCAATGACTATCCATTGATAGCCCCTTTCTTAAATGATCGGGAGCGTCATAGGCCGCTAGGGCATGCGCAGGTTAGCAAGCGGGAAAACCTGCAAAATACGAGTGGCAGGAATTCCAGCGGCGATTAAGCTCCTAGGAATTCCATGGATCGTGTGATCACAATGAATCCAAACGCGCTCATCGTGATAGGCAATATGCACCAGACACTGATGAATCCGATGTTGGCCATGCCAACCAGCAACCACCACCAGGTACTGATGTTGCTGGCGATCAAATATGGTTTGCACCGTGCATGCGCCCAGCGTATCAGGACATGGCATGGCCATCAGGACGGTTTCGATGAGCGTGGTGGGCGAAAAGGCCACCATAACGAACTCCCTTCCGGAACAGCCGTTGGGTTAGCGAATGGACGGTTTCGATGGCAGCGGATCATCTGGCCATTGATTCCAATGGGTGGGGGGGTGGTTGTAGAGTGTGCGATACTCATGATATTGGAAAGCAATGAACCGCAGCGCTAACTCACTCAGCATGGTGAGAACGATCGCCATGAGCATGTGCCACACGAGAATGTTCAGCCCACCAATCGTCAACTGTGGTTGGGGGCTAGCACTCCCCAACAGCATCAGCCCACCAATCAGGCTCAGCCAGAGTAGAACATAGCGTTTTTTCATAACGTGCTCCCTTGAATACCAGCAATGTTGGGATAGTTCACCAGCATTGATGCAGTATGTTCCGGTAGGCGGGTTGGCCGGACACTACAGGGAAACTGGATAGTGATGGTTGTTCCATGATCAACCGTGCTGGCGATCGTAATGCTGCCCTCGTGTTGCTGGATGAGTTCTTGAACAATTGCCAAGCCAAGTCCTTGACCAATCCTTGCCGCCCCATGAGGATCAGCTGTGTCAAAAAATGGACGAGAAATCTGCACCAGATCATCGGCGGAAATTCCTACCCCATAATCCTGAATGGTTATCTGCCCATCAGCAGCGAGGGTGATGGTAATTTCACTATGCATCCCGCTATAGTGCAGGGCATTGAGCAAGAGATTCTGAAACACTTGGACTAAGCGACCATAATCGCCATCAACCCATACGGCTACATCGGGGACTCGCAGCACTAAGAGATGCGAAGCTCGCATTCCTTGCATGGCTCCAACGACCGTTCGCAGCACCGCACTTAGTTCAAGCGAACGACGCTGAATCGGCCCCAGATTGTGAGTCATCAGCGTGCTATCAAGCAGCGTTGGAACCAATCGTCCTACATGAATCGCTTGCATCCGCATCGTATTAATCATTTGCCGTTCGCGCAGGGGAATTCCGCCCCATGTGGCAACCCGTCGCTCAAATAGATCAATATAGCCGAGCAAAATACTGATGGGCGTTTGGAGTTCATGAATCGCTATTGTTAGATGATGTTCAATCTGATGGGTTGTATCAAGCGCCACTGCCAGCGTGCTGGTGAGGGTTTGGACATGATCTTCTGCCGCTAATTGAGCAACACGGGCAAACCCATAGTCGAGTGTCCGCTGAAAAAGTGCTGGCGTAAGTTCATCGTCGAACAACGTGGCATGAACCCCGACGTGCAGCATAGGGATCAAGGTGTGATCATCGGTGTTTGGGGCGGAGAGAATGAGTGGATAGGTTGATGCATGATCAGACAGCGTTTGGATGATCATGCCTGTATTATCCATTAATGGAAGCCGCACCAAGATAGCATCGATCCGGCGAGTTGCCAGCATACTCAGGCCATGGTGGAGGTCGGCTACCGCAATCAGGCGATACTGGACGGTTTGAATTGCCGTGATGATCGACGCAATGAGGGGGATGCCATGCCCATCATGGTCAATTAATAAGATCTGCATCCCATTCGGCTTCATCAAAATGTCCTATCTCGCGGCGCAGCCAGCGGGTTGATTGAACGTGCATACAGCAACAGGGGTGCATACAACAACAATTAATTCCAAGCCATCCCTATGTGGATGACTCGGAGCTTGATGACGTATCCCTTTAAGTACATGCCGATGCAACTGCGCGTCACCATGCGGGATTTTTGTAGGCGTAAATAACCAATCATTGCAGCTATCCAGCGACCATTACGCTATGGTAGCGTTTTCGCCAGCAACAATGATGGTGTTCAACACACCGACAATCATTAACATAAATCTGATAGTGAAAACTCGGAATGATAGGATAACCAAAATAGTTATCGAGTGGGGGATATGGCCGAGTTAAGAGGTAGGTAGGTGAAATACAGTTGATATACTTCACCTACCTAGTATAGCACTATCGCATGATAAACACAACGACAGACGCTGATTGGAATCGCTTCGTGGTGATACTTATGACACGAACAGGGTCTAAACTGGCTGATTAATCAATCATCGCCTCGCCATAATGCCGATGAAAAAGGGTCAAAACATCAAAAGAGACCTTTTTTCCTGAAAGTTTGGGGGTATTCGTTTCAAGGGTGGCGGTGCGCAGGCTTGTGATCGTGCTATTGGTAATTACAATCGATGGGTCATCAAAGTTAAAGACCACCTTGCCTGGCTCAACATCAGCATCAGACTGGATTGTGATAGCCACTGATGCCCCCTTACTTTTTGCCGTGGCTTGCGGCAATGGCAGCGGCATATCCCATGTTTCGTAATGGAGCGTTGGGGAAGCTACCTGCCCAATTGAATTTGCTTCAAGATAAATATAATCCATACTGACAACGTTGGGTTTTAAGCCACTGCTATAGCATTCCGATGCGGCGAATCCGGCAATTAAGGGCATTTCATGATTCAGCAAAACAGCTTCGGGAAAATAGATTCCGCCAGCCGAAGAATTACTGGTAAACAGTCGGCCTTCAGTCGCAAGAATCATAATTAGGCCATGACCATCGCTCGTGCCATTGCCAAAGGATGTTTTACTGCCAACTGTGCTTGGAAATACCGCAAGTTTGCCCAATGGATTGCCACCAGTCACGCGAATGGCTTCGACAATCGTCTCATGCTCAGGAATATAATTAAGCGCAACCGATTCACGCCCATTACTGAGGATGATCGGCACATGAAACGCGCCACCTTTATCAACGATTGGTTCGGTATAGCCAGGGATAAGCTTAAAATCTTGGTCATAGCTACCAAGATCAATCGCATAGGGCTTATCAAACGATTTTCCGCCATCCGATGATCGCAGCAGGGTTGGAACTAATCCACCTGCAGTAATCCGATCAACCCGTGCCAGAATCTGTTTACCACTAATGCCAAATGAGATCCCTCCACGGATTTCGCCAACATCAAGGCCAACTTCTGGTCCCAGTTGGCCATCAACATACCGCCGAATAAACAGGCGACCTGTATTACGGCATTTATAACTCAGCAAGCCGAATGGTGGCGGGGCGGTCGCAACATGCCCAACCGCAACTTGGCTCAAGCCGAAAAAGGGAAAATCAACTTCAGACGATTCGGTATTAACCAATGTTCCATCGAGCCACAATTGTAGACCTTTAGCACTGCGCGTAATCCACGTTGCAACGATTGTTCCAGTAAATTTGTTCAAGGTAAGATGATAGCGCCAAATCTCACCCTCTGCGATGATGGTTCGCTCAAGTTGTGGAACGTAGCGCATTGCAGGGCTGAGCGAGGCCGCCGCTGCGGCAGGGTTTGGGCCAATAAATTGGCTCAAAATCAACTGCCCATGGGCTTGATCAGCCTGCGAATGTTCGACATGGGCCGCCCACGTTATCCGACGATTATCATCGTGGGTAATACAGACTTGTGGTCCTAGGAAATAGCGCGTGCTATCAAGCTGATTGGTCACAATCTTGGTACTATGCACGGTTCCTTCCAAAGCCCAGTTGCGTGCGCTAATCTCAGGCGGAATGATTACCCCATCAAATACGGCATCTCCATGATGCGCTGCACGTTCAGCATAATGATGCGCCGTTTGGATGGTTTGTTCTGAACGATGGATGATACGCATAGGGAAGTTCCTCCATAACCAAGATACGCCACAACCCATTCGCCCATCCAAGCACAGCGTATGGTCTCAAACAGCTGATCTGCGCTGCTATCCAATAATTCAGTACTTGGTTGGGCAAGGGTTTTCGGTGGTGGATCTGATGAGCATCGTAGAGCTTTGCGGGGTGTGATCCCACCCATAGATTGGGCGAAGCACACCAACAACTGAAGAAAAGTGTGGGAAGAATAAGTCATCAGGTGGCGATGACATAGGAAGCATGCGGCTACATTCGAAAGAGTACGCTCGATAAATGGCTCTGTAAAGTCCCTATCCCAATGGGAGAGGGATCGATATCAAGGAAGCGGGTTCAGACGTGATTGTTGAGGCGAAACGGAGACTGTACAATAGCGTGTGTATTTGGTTCCCAACCCAAAGACGAGCATTTCCAGAATAGGCTTGTAAGGGGATACCATGCCACGAGCAAAACACAAACCCGCACCAACGACCGCCGACCAACCCG
>NZ_BAABRU010000032.1 GCF_039545135.1 Herpetosiphon gulosus
CGCGAGATCAAGGGCCATGTGGCGAAATTCCGCCGTAAAGGTGCGAGGGTTTTGCCGTGTCATTGGTGGATTCCTTTCCCGTACCAGTATGATAGCATACATGTCTATACGTTCAGGACCACATCAGTTCCTCGGATTGATAAATTGTCCCCACAGGCGTGGGGGTGAACCGTCCTGTCTTTTGCCTAGTACCCTTGTCAAGATATTGTCCCCACAGGCGTGGGGGTGAACCGATATAGGCGCATCACTCAGCAACCTAACCAAAATTATCCCCACAGGCGTGGGGGTGAACCGTCAATTCAAATTGGCGGAGTTTCTAAGTAGGTATTGTCCCCACAGGCGTGGGGGTGAACCGATCCCAGTAGAGGCCGGAACACTCAGAAGCGGATTGTCCCCACAGGCGTGGGGGTGAACCGTCAAAACGCCGGAGCGCTCGCCGATGAATATGATTGTCCCCACAGGCGTGGGGGTGAACCGGCACATTTGTCCCCTTAGCCGAAGCCTATGCAATTGTCCCCACAGGCGTGGGGGTGAACCGCCCGCATGCTCCGCACGGCGGAAGTGCGCACCATTGTCCCCACAGGCGTGGGGGTGAACCGTTGTACCTTTATCTGTTTTCATCAGGTGTTATATTGTCCCCACAGGCGTGGGGGTGAACCGCCCTCAACTATTCCGGCCAATGCCAGGTGTTATATTGTCCCCACAGGCGTGGGGGTGAACCGCCGAACGCCACGATCAAGCATAAACCAGACGGATTGTCCCCACAGGCGTGGGGGTGAACCGTGGATAATATCCAGCTTGCTCGTTGTGCCAAGCATTGTCCCCACAGGCGTGGGGGTGAACCGCAACTCAAGAACGAAAGCGACATGGCCTACAAATTGTCCCCACAGGCGTGGGGGTGAACCGTGTGGCATTGAGCCGTTACTTGACATTGATTGTCCCCACAGGCGTGGGGGTGAACCGCTGCCCACTTGAATCGCTGGCTGTTTGATGCGATTGTCCCCACAGGCGTGGGGGTGAACCGCCGAACGCCACGATCAAGCATAAACCAGACGGATTGTCCCCACAGGCGTGGGGGTGAACCGAAAAAACTGATGAAGAGATTAATAATGAATCTATTGTCCCCACAGGCGTGGGGGTGAACCGTTGTTCTTCAAGGTCGTTGATCTCGCCAAGTGATTGTCTCCACAGGCGTGGGGGTGAACCGCGGCCTCATTACGTGTACTAGTCTCATAAGCAATTGTCCCCACAGGCGTGGGGGTGAACCGCGGCCTCATTACGTGTACTAGTCTCATAAGCAATTGTCCCCACAGGCGTGGGGGTGAACCGAGCCTGCTCGGCTATCGGTAGTCTTGGCTGGGATTGTCCCCACAGGCGTGGGGGTGAACCGGCTGCTCAAGACATCGGCAATAGCTTGTTGCTATTGTCCCCACAGGCGTGGGGGTGAACCGAGCATGTGCAAGTCTCGCCTGGGTATAAAAGCATTGTCCCCACAGGCGTGGGGGTGAACCGGCCGCTGACCAATTCTTGTCTGTGTATGCCACATTGTCCCCACAGGCGTGGGGGTGAACCGACGCGCTCATTGCTGCGGCTGCCGGAAGATGTATTGTCCCCACAGGCGTGGGGGTGAACCGTCGTGTGGCCAAACCTTCATATGCTGAAATGCATTGTCCCCACAGGCGTGGGGGTGAACCGTTGTTCAATCACGCTGGCCAGCTCGGCAACGCATTGTCCCCACAGGCGTGGGGGTGAACCGTTTGTTTCTAAATCCTCTAATGCTCCATCTCAATTGTCCCCACAGGCGTGGGGGTGAACCGTACGATGAACACAAAAAGGAAAGACTGGAAATATTGTCCCCACCGGCGTGGGGGTGAACCGAGAGGGAACAACAGTAAAAGTATTGGGAGGAAATTGTCCCCACAGGCGTGGGGGTGAAGCGGAACAGACAACGATTGAAGCCGTGCTTGATGGATTGTCCCCACAGGCGTGGGGGTGAACCTTGCAAAGCATCCCGTTGATTTGAGGTCAGGCCATTGTCCCCACCGGCGTGGGGGTGAACCGCTGTCGGCTTAGAACACTTGCGTCAAAGTTTTGGATCGCCGCGAAGTGATTATACCGTTTGTCTTCCAATGAGTACATGCTGATGGAAATGTATGAATTGCGCATTATCATTTGAGGTACGGCAATGAGTCAAACAGTGAATGCTCGAAGCATTGGCATACCCCATACCTGTCAGGGAAGGCCTACTACTCGCCGCCTGGGCGTGTAAAGTCGATCTGTTCGGTGCGTGCCGTGCCATTCGTGCGCCCCGGATAGGACAGCCACTGCATGGCGATATTGAGGTCTTGCACAATGGCTGCCGCTTCGATCAGAGTGCCGTTCTCCAACTGGATCGTTCCAGTGGTATGTGCATCACTAAGCAAGGTGAGATCATACCCACGTTCAAGTGCTCCATACGCCGTGGCGCGAATGCACCAATTGGTTGCCGCCCCTGCCAGCACTAGGTGCGAAACTCCTAACGCTTCTAGTTCTTCCGATAAGGTGGTGTGTTCAAACGATGAATTGAACTGCTTATGGATGCGTGGCTCACCTGCAGTTGGCACTAACTCTGGAACCCATTGCCACTGCGGACTATCAGTGGGCAGTTCTGCATCAGCGTGTTGAACCCATAGCACGGGAATATTTTCGGCACGAGCACGCTCCACAGCGCGGGCAATATTCCCGATGATCCGTGATGCATCCCATGCGTCATTGATAACCCCAACCTGGGCATCAACGACCACAAGTGCCGCGTTATTTCCTTCTCGAATAGTTGCTATACGGTGCTCCTTTGTTACAATTCAGCAGAGAAACCTTCTTAGGATTATAGCACATATGTGCGACACTAATCTCCAGCAAAACCACGAACGAAGCGCATTCCCATTCAGGGTATCAGTACTGTCTGACCTCCTCGCTTGATCTGCGCGGCGCGGTATTTTTGGGAATGTGGCATTCGCTATTAGGCAGCTTGCGTCCGCCCTGATTTAATGTTAATAAGGATTTGAGGTATTTGTTTCGAGGAGCGTTTTTGGGCAAGCATTTTTGCTTGGCTGATCGCTGCTAACGGCGTGCAAAGTTCGTTGATTCACGAATTACCAAATCGGGAGTTAGCTGAGGCAATGACCATGGATGTTGATCGATTAAATTAAGCGTTGCTTTGGCGGCACTCATGCCCATTTCAAAGGTTGGTTGGCGAACGGTGGTTAATGGGGGGGTAGTATAGGCTGAGCTTGGTAAATCATCAAAGCCAATCAGTGAAACATCTTCAGGGACGCGAATTCCCCGCCGATAGAGTGCTAAGCGGGCTCCATAGGCCATTTGGTCATTGGCAGCAAAGAGGGCGGTAAACGGGTTCGCTCGCATTAATAAGGTTTCAACGGCGAGTAAGCCCGATTGTTCTTGAAAAGTTCCTTCAACAATCAGGTCGCGATTAATTGGTAAGTTGGCATCGCGCAGAGCTTGTTCGTAGCCCGCTTGGCGATCAAGTGTATCTTGATGGCTGCGAATCCCAGTAATATGGGCAATCCGCTGATGACCCATTTCAATTAAATATTGGGTTGCGCGATAGGCTCCTTGGAAATTATCAACTAAAACACAATATTCTTCCAAACTTGGCACACTTCGCCCAATAATGATCAAAGGAAACTCTTGGGCTACGGCCAACATTTCAGCATCGGGCATTAAGCCGCCCAAAATGATCAGTGCCTCGGGTTGGCGTGAGCGCAGAATGTTTAACGCGTTGTATTCCTCAGCTTGTTGCCAGTTGCCATTGGCAAAAATAGGGTGATAGCGGCTGCCCCGAAAGCCATATTCGATGCCGCGCAGCAACTCGCCATAAAACGGGCTACCAATATCTTGGGTCAGTACCCCAATAATTGTGGATGTGCCACGAGCTAGGCCTTGGGCAATCAGATTTGGCCGATAATCCAACTGTTGGATCGCAATCGTTACAGCTTGGCGTTTGGCTTCAGCTACAGGCGTGGTGCTGTTCAAAACCCGCGAGACGGTACTGGGTGATACGCCAGCTTTGCGTGCAATATCATGGATGGTGATCCGTTTATTTCCAGTCATAATACTTAACCAAACTAGTGCTTCCAAGCTATCAATACATTGAATAATGAGCATCAACAATACCATATTCCCGTTTGAATGCAAAGCATGGGCTTATGCCGATTGTGGCGCAAAAGGATCGTTGGCGTTGGTTTAATCGCTGCTTGCTGCTTATGTTGCGATTAGCACGTTGTTGCTTGTGCTCCACAACTGTCCTAGTATCGCTGTATTTTGAAAATATTTTCATAAAATAAACGATATTTTGAAAATTATTTTCACAAACTTTATAAAATGAATAGAATAATCCAAATTTCCAATCAAATCCTTGACTTTTTATTAAAATCATGCTAATTTTCTGAAAGCGATTTCAAGATCTCACCTCTTTATCACCAACCTTCATGATCCGTGTTTAACTGGCCCTTTTACCAACACCTTAACCAGATTCAGGATGTTCTGAATAAAAAGGAGACCAATGATGGACTCAGCAACGCTAGCGCGTCATCGTATATTTCGAAAGATCACGCTGCTCATCCTCACAAGCTTTATCCTCGGTCTTTTTGCCTTTTCGATTCAATCAGCTGCTGCTCAGACTACGCCAACGGCCTCGGATAAGGCCTATAGTTGGTTGCGCTCACAGCAATTGCCGAATGGGTTGGTCGATAGTTTCGAGCAAGGTGGGGCTGCCGACGACCTGTGTGTGGTGTACGACCAAGCGGTAGCAGCGATCGCCTTTGTGGTGAAAGCCGATTACGATCGTGCGCGTGCCGTGTTGACCGCCTTGCGTGGCTTGCAATGGGATGATGGCAGTTGGCACAATATCTACGCCTGTGGCAACCCCAACCAAGTGCTGGAATGGCATCGTGATGTGGGGCCAGCGGTGTGGGTGGCCTTGGCAGTGGCGAGTTATGAAGCGGCGACCGGCGATCTGGTGACCTATCGCGAGATGGCGCTACGAGCGGTAAACTTTGGTTTTGGGTTTCAGCAGGATGATGGTGGGGTGAATGGTGGCTTTGAGGCGACCCAACAAGGCTATCGCTTCCACAGTTGGGGATCGACCGAGCATGCGATTGACCTGTATGCGGCGGCTCGCTATTTTTATGGCGATCAACCGCGCACGGGGCAAGTGAAGCAGTTTCTCGAAACGGTGGTGTGGGATGCTGCCAAAGGTCGCTGGTTGGGTGGCCGCGCGGATCAGCGCGACCCGTTGGATGTGAACACCTGGGGCGTGGCCGCGTTGGGCGATGAGTATGTGATGGCGTTGGAGTATGCCTTGACGACGCATCGGGTGACCTTGGGTGGCATTGATGCAGTGGATTTCAACAGTGACCGCAATGATATTTGGTTTGAGGGCACAGGCCAATTGATTGTGGCGTTGCAGGCCGTGGGTCGCACCAGCGACGCGACGTATTTTCTGCAACAAATGGCGAAGGGCCAAACGGCGAATGGGGGAATACCCTATTCCTTACAAGGGACGAATAACGGCTATTGGACGATGAGCATGGCGAATGCGGTGTCGAGTGCAGCTTGGTTGATTTTTGCCGATGCTGCCTTCAATCCGCTAGGTTTAGGCACTGCGACGATCACAAGTGCTACGCCAACGCCTGATCCGGTGATGGTGGAGCCGCCCGTGAGTGCCTCGGATAAGGCCTATAGTTGGTTGCGCTCACAGCAATTGCCGAATGGGTTGGTTGATAGTTTCGAGCAAGGTGGGGCTGCCGACGACCTGTGTGTGGTGTACGACCAAGCGGTAGCAGCGATCGCCTTTGTGGTGAAAGCCGATTACGATCGTGCGCGTGCCGTGTTGACCGCCTTGCGTGGCTCACAATGGGGTGATGGCAGTTGGCACAATATCTACGCCTGTAGCAATCCCAACCAAGTGCTGGAATGGCATCGTGATGTGGGGCCAGCGGTGTGGGTGGCCTTGGCAGTGGCGAGTTATGAAGCGGCGACCGGCGATCTGGTGACCTATCGCGAGATGGCGCTGCGAGCGGTGAACTTTGGTTTTGGGTTTCAGCAGGATGATGGTGGGGTGAATGGTGGCTTTGAGGCGACCCAACAAGGCTATCGCTTCCACAGCTGGGGATCGACCGAGCATGCGATTGACCTATATGCGGCGGCTCGCTATTTTTATGGCGATCAACCGCGCACGGGGCAAGTGAAGCAGTTTCTCGAAACGGTGGTGTGGGATGCCGCCAAAGGTCGCTGGTTGGGTGGCCGCGCGGATCAGCGCGACCCGTTGGATGTGAACACCTGGGGCGTGGCCGCGTTGGGCGACGAGTATGTGATGGCGTTGGAGTATGCCTTGACGACGCATCGGGTGACCTTAGGTGGCATTGATGCAGTGGATTTCAACAGTGACCGCAATGATATTTGGTTTGAGGGCACAGGCCAATTGATTGTGGCGTTGCAGGCCGTGGGTCGTACCAGCGACGCGACGTATTTTCTGCAACAAATGGCGAAGGGCCAAACGGCGAATGGGGGAATACCCTATTCCTTACAAGGGACGAATAACGGCTATTGGACGATGAGCACGGCGAATGCAGTGTCGAGTGCCGCATGGTTGATTTTCGCCGATGCAGCCTTCAACCCACTAGGTTTAGGCACGGCAAATATCACGAGTGCTGCGCCAACGCCTGATCCGGTGATGGTGGAGCCACCCGTGAGTGCCTCGGATAAGGCCTATAGTTGGTTGCGCTCACAGCAA
This sequence comes from Herpetosiphon gulosus, assembly GCF_039545135.1. Lineage (NCBI taxonomy): Bacteria > Bacillati > Chloroflexota > Chloroflexia > Herpetosiphonales > Herpetosiphonaceae > Herpetosiphon > Herpetosiphon gulosus. The sequence goes on from NZ_BAABRU010000032.1 coordinate 6,794, forward strand.
TTGCCCAATGGGTTGGTTGATAGTTTCGAGCAAGGTGGGGCTGCCGACGACCTGTGTGTGGTGTACGACCAAGCGGTAGCAGCGATCGCCTTTGTGGTGAAAGCCGATTACGATCGTGCGCGTGCCGTGTTGACCGCCTTGCGTGGCTTACAATGGAGTGATGGCAGTTGGCACAACATTTATGCTTGTAGCAATCCCAACCAAGTGCTGGAATGGCATCGTGATGTGGGGCCAGCGGTGTGGGTGGCCTTGGCAGTGGCAAGCTATGAAGCGGCGACCGGCGATCTGGTGACCTATCGCGAGATGGCGCTGCGAGCGGTAAACTTTGGCTTTGGCTTTCAGCAGGATGATGGTGGGGTGAATGGTGGCTTTGAGGCGACCCAACAAGGCTATCGCTTCCACAGTTGGGGATCGACCGAGCATGCGATCGACCTGTATGCGGCGGCTCGCTATTTTTATGGCGATCAACCGCGCACGGGGCAAGTGAAGCAGTTTCTCGAAACGGTGGTGTGGGATGCCGCCAAAGGTCGCTGGTTGGGTGGCCGCGCGGATCAGCGCGACCCGTTGGATGTGAACACCTGGGGCGTGGCCGCGTTGGGCGACGAGTATGTGATGGCGTTGGAGTATGCCTTGACGACGCATCGGGTGACCTTGGGTGGCATTGATGCAGTGGATTTCAACAGTGACCACAATGATATTTGGTTTGAGGGCACAGGCCAATTGATTGTGGCGTTGCAGGCCGTGGGTCGCACCAGCGACGCGACGTATTTTCTACAACAAATGGCGAAGGGCCAAACGGCGAGTGGGGGAATACCCTATTCGTTGCAGGGGACGAACAACGGCTATTGGACGATGAGCACGGCGAATGCGGTGTCGAGCGCAGCCTGGTTGATTTTTGCCGATGCTGCCTTTAACCCGCTTGGCCTGATTGGTGATGATCAAGCACCAACTGCGCCTACCAATCTGACAGTTTCGTTAATCACGGCTACAACTGCCCAGCTTGCTTGGAATGCGGCGAATGACAATATTGGGGTTGAAGGCTATGCAGTGTATCTCAATAACGCTGTTACTCCAGTAGCTGAATGTCGAGCTGTTCATACAACTCAATGCACGTTGACCAGCCTGAATCCACTCACTGCTTATAGTATTACGGTCAAAGCCTTTGATGCGGCGGGCAATGTTTCGGTTGTGAGTAATTCGGTTGACATAACTACGCCTGATCTTGATCGGATTGCCCCGACTGCCCCGACCAACCTGAATGCTACCGATGTGACTGCTGCCAGTATGCTGCTTCGTTGGGCGGCTTCAAGTGATAATGTCGGCGTGATTGGCTATAACGCCTATCTTGGCACGAACCCGATTGCGGTTGCCAGTTGCAATGGCGTAACGACAACCGTATGTAGCCTGACTAGACTTACGCCCAATACTGAATATAGCATTACGGTCAAAGCCTTTGATGCGGTGGGTAATGTTTCTGCTGCCAGCGCTAACATCAGCGTGACAACCTTGGCCGATACTCAAGCCCCAACACCACCATTGAATCTTCAGGTTTTGGCTAAAACCATGACGACGATTGGCATAAGTTGGACGGCTTCAAGCGATAATGTCGGCGTGGTTGGCTATAATGCCTATCTTGGCACGAACTCAATTGCGGTTGCCAGCTGCAATGCTGTAACGACAACCATGTGTAGCCTAACCGGACTTACGCCCAATACTCAATACAGCATTACGCTGAAAGCCTTTGATGCGGTGGGTAATGTTTCTGCTGCCAGCAATGGGTTGGTTATTCGTACCAACCCATTACCAACATTTGGCAATCCTTGGTATGTGCTTGATGGCGCTACTCAAACTATACCAAGCCAACTCAGCACAACCAGTGGCGATGCCGCCGCCAGCGATTCGATTCCAGCGGCGAGTGCAACCAACATCGATGGTCAGGCAACTCAAACCATCAGCTATGAGGCCAAAAATCTCACGGCTAGCTACGATAGCAGCAAAACCACCCAGTTTGAGTTGTTTATTGATGCAGGCACGGCAGTTGGCAATGGCACCCAAGCACGCGTTGCCTATGATTTTACTGGCGATGGCACATGGGATCGAATCGAAACCTACAACTATTTTGCGACTGATCCGGTGAATAGTTGGGAACGCTATAACCATACTCGTGGATTACGCTCAGCAACGGGCAGCTTTGCCAATTTGACCAATGGCAAGGTGAAACTTGAGCTTTGGAATGCAATCGGCAATAACCCATCGATCATTCGCACGAGTGCAAGTAGCGCCGATGGGCAACAATCAACCTTGATTTTGCCATTCTTGGTAACAACCGTTGATAGCGAGGCTCCCACTGCGCCAACCAACCTTCTGCGCGGCACGACGACTGCTAGCTCAGCAGCCTTTACCTGGCAAGCATCAAGCGATAACGTCGGGGTCGTGGGTTATTCAGCCTACCTCAATGGTAGTCAGGTTGCTGAAGCAAATTGTCAGATGGTGACAGGCCTCGGCTGTACTATCACTGGCTTGAGTGCCAATACCAGTTATAGCGTGGTGGTTACAGCCTTTGATGCTGCTGGCAATCAATCCGAGGCTAGCGCAAGCATCGCATTTACTACTCCCGAATTGGATACGATTAAGCCAACAGCGCCAACAAATGTTGCAATTGCCAATATAGGCTCTACCACGGCTACGATTAGCTGGAATGCAGCGACTGATAATCTGGGAATTGTTGGTTATTCGGTGTATCTGAATGGGGCAACTCAAGCAGCCAGTGGGTGTAGCCTTGTCGTTACGCTGAGCTGTGCGCTGAGTGGCTTGAGTGCCAATACCAGTTATAGCGTGGTGGTTACAGCCTTTGATGCTGCTGGCAATCAATCCGAGGCTAGCCTAACTGTCACGTTCATAACTCCGTCCAACCCATTTCGTTCGCAGTTGTATCTGCTTGATGGTGCTAGCCAAACCGCTAGCGGAATGTTGAGTATGATTCCGGGCAATGCTGCGGCTAGTGATCAGCTTGCGAGTGCCCAAAATGGGAACTGGGATGGGCTGCCAACTAATGCTATCACCTATCAGATTAATGATCTGACGGCAACCTATGATCCTGCGAAAACTACTCAATTTAATCTCTATCTTGATGCAGGCACAGGCGTAGGCAACGCCAGCCAAGTGCGCGTTTCTTACGATTTTACTGGCGATGGCACATGGGATCGGATCGAAACCTATAACTATTTTGCGACTGATCCGGTGGCTGGCTGGGAACTATACACTCATACTCGTGGGTTGCGCTCGGCAACAGGTAGCTTTGCCAATTTGACCAATGGTAAACTGAAAGTTGAACTTTGGAATGCAATTGGCAATGGTGAATCGCTCGTGCGAACGAGTGCCACGACGGCTGATGGCCAGCAATCGGCGCTGACGCTGCCATTTAGTGAATAACGTTCGTTGTTGAGCATTCTCGAGAAGCATTTAAAGCTGGCGGGTTTGATTTGGATGCCAGCCATTTACAGATTCGCCGTATCTTGATGGCTCTGGTAATGCTTGGTGTGGTGACACCCTGGAACTGGGGCGCTGGAATATTAGAAATCTGGTGCAACCATGCTGTTTCAGCACAATGGTTGCACCAGATTTCCAGCGGCAGCTAGCGGCGCTATGGATGGAATCTGATACATTGACCATCGTTTTCGATTGACAGCAATCCCCTTTATCTCCCATGCTCGTGCTCGTGGTCGGCGCAACTGAACTCCTGATCTCCCTCCACGCCAATAGATCATTGAAGCCCATGACCCTACTTATCATGACCGTGCGGCGCTATGGATCGGCCTTCGTAAGCTGCATTCCATGAACCGTTGCAACTGATATTGAGTAAGTCCCTGATTTGCTCTGAATGATTTATTCAAATATCTAGATAATATTGTTTCCTCGCCAAACTTGATCTATCGATGGTACGAGTTTTTAATGGTTATCAGCGTTTTTGCAACAAGCGATGTATAATTCAAAATAACCCCAACTGCAATAAATCTGCTCCATGATGCTCTATGTAGTAAGTAATCACTTGGTAGAAGGAGTGCTTTGATGAAGCCTGAAGACATTGCCAAAAAAGTTCGCGAAGTTGCCGAAGAAAGCTTGAAAAACGCCCATACCAACGACTCCGATGATCAACTTGACCAAGCTAACGAGCCGCATGATCGTCGCCCAGTCAAAGAGGCCGATGAACATATTACCTTGCGCAAACGCCGCCGTCCTAGTGGCAACGATGATGATTAATCGTTGACCCATGTTAGGTAAAATATTCATTTTTTGCACTTTGTAGGAGTGTTGTATGCAGCAGATTGCGCCGCGACGCTGGCGTTTGATTCGTTTTAGCCTCATTTTACTCTTGCTCTTAGCCGCTTGTGCCGATCTCTCCGAACCAACTCCGGTGGCAAAACGCACTCCGATTGCTGGCCAAGCTACGCCCGCCGACCCAACTCGCACCCCCGCTGGCCGCGATGATCAGACCTGGCTGATTATGCTCTACTCCGATGCCGACGATGAGATTCTTGAAGAAGATATGCTCAACGACATCAACGAGGCTGAACTGGTTGGTTCAACCGATCGGGTGCGTGTAGTTGCTCAGGTTGATCGTTACGATGGCGGCTTCGATGGCGATGGCGATTGGACGAGCACCAAACGCTTTTACATCGAACAAGACGACAATCTTGAGCAAATGAACTCGAAAGAAGTCGCTGATCTCGGCGAAGTTAATATGGCCGATGCCGATACCTTGATCGATTTTGTCACCTGGGCCGCCAAAACCTATCCCTCAGACAAATATGTATTAATTATGTCTGACCATGGCGCTGGCTGGCCTGGCGGCTGGAGCGATCCAGATCCTTCAACCACAGGTCGCCACGATATTCCGCTGGCTGAGAGCTTTGGCGATATGCTCTTTCTAATGGAAATGAGCGAAGCACTCGAACATATCATCGCAGAAACTAACATTGGCGAATTCGAGTTGATTGGTTTCGATGCCTGCTTGATGAGCCATGTTGAGGTCTATAGCGCAATTGCGCCCTATGCTCGTTACGCCGTGGCCTCGCAAGAGCTTGAGCCATCATTGGGTTGGGCGTATGCTGCAATTTTAGGGCGCTTAACCGATAGTCCTGAGATTGATGGCGCTGAGCTGTCACGGGCGATTGTCGATAGTTACATCGAGCAAGATCAACAAATTCTTGATGATGATGCCCGCGCCAAATATGTTTCGCGTACCTACGATTTTGATGGCGATGTTTCTGCCGAGGAAGTTTTAGAGCAAGAGCGCAAGGCGATCACCCTAACAGCAATCGATTTGGGCAAATTGCCTGCGGTGATCGATGCCCTTGATCGCTTGGTCATCACTTTGTCCGAGGCTGAGCGCAAAGATATAGCGGCAGCGCGGCGCTACACCCAAGCCTTCGAGAGCGTGTTTGATAGCGATCAACCTAAGCCCTATATTGATCTTGGGCACTTTGCTCAATTGCTTAAGCAAAAAGTCAATGTGCCAAGTGTCAACAAAGCCGCCGATGACCTGATTGCAGCGATTGATCGCAGTTTGATCGCTGAGAAACATGGCGATGAAAGAGCTGGAGCAACTGGCATTTCGATCCATTTTCCCAACTCCAAACTGTATACCAGCGCCGATGCTGGCTACAAATCCTATAACACGGTTGCCGTAAGCTTCGTCAACGATTCGCTATGGGATGAATTTTTGGCCTTCCAATACGCCAAAAAGCCGCTACCTACTACGATTGAGCAACCAACCGCAACCGTTGAACGCCAGCCAACTCCAACCCCAGAGCCAATTGATGTGACCGAGGTTGAAGCACCAGGCTCCGAGCCTATTACGGTTGCAGCGATCGAACTTTCCAGTACAACCGCTAGTCTCGATCAGCCAGTTGTACTCACGAGCAGCATCACTGGCGATAATATTGCCTTTGTCTATATTTTCATCGGCTACTACGATCAAGAATCCGATTCAATTCAAGTCTTGGATATGGACTACCTTGATGCTGAGCAGACGCGTGAAATTGGCGGGGTCTTTTATCCCGATTGGGGCGAGGCCTCGACAATTGATATTGAGTTCGAGTGGGATACACAAGTTTTTGCCATGCACAACGAAACCACCTCAAGCCTAGCCTTGTTCAGCCCCGAGGATTATGGTGCATCGCCCGAAGATGCCACTTATACGGTCGAAGGCTTGTACACTACGGCCAAAGGCAAAAAGACCCGTCGCGCGTTGATGTTGTTCAGCAATGGCGAGTTGGTCCAAGTGCTTGGCTATACCGGCAAAGAAGATACTGGCTCGTTGCGCGAAATCAACCCCAAACGTGGCGATAAATTTGTCGTGCTCGACACCTGGCTGGAAGAATCGCAGCAAACTGGCGAGAGTGAATTTGTCAATTACGAAGGCGAAACCTTTGTATTTGGCGACGATAACTTTACCTGGGAGCTTGAGCCAGCCCCCGCTGGGAATTACCTCGTTGGCTTCTTCGCTGAAGATTTTGATGGGAATGTCTACTCAGCCTATGAAACCTTGATTGTCGAGTAAATACTTAAACAACAACGGCGCTGGTTTTGCACCAGCGCCGTTCTTTATTTTAGTGAGGTGGTCAATCTAAGGAATCCAAATCAACCAGACTGCGCTATTGCCATAAACCGACCCAGCTAGATCGCGGAAGGTGATCGTAAGTTCTTGATCAAGCCATGATTGTAATTCGCTGCGCGAAATTTCGACAACTTGGGGCGTGGTTAAGGTGTGTTCATACAACACTGCATTATCAGCCCAAACCGTCATTTGATCATCAACCCGAACTTCGGCAATCGCATCAGGACGCGATGAAAGATAGAAACGCCCCGTTGTTGGCAATGGGCTATTGATTGTTAATGTCGTCGTGTAATAAATTTGGCCTTGTTGGTCAATTGGCAGAAGCGGCTGAGCCACGGCATTAATCACTATTGGGAAAATTGGGCGGCTATCGGTTACCAGTGGCAAGAAGGTGGTTGAGCTACCTGCTACTGGCGTTACGCTTGGTTGGATCGTCGGCGTGGCGGTTGGGGTACTAGTTGCCGTTGGGGTACTGGTTGCCGTTGGGGTACTAGTTGCCGTTGGGGTTACGGTTGGCGTACTGGTTGCAGCAGGAACCCGCCGTAATAAAACGCTTATGCTATTACCATAAAAATTTGAGGTCGCAATATCGACCAAACCATCGTTATTCAAATCGGCATAGATCAACGACGTTGGGTGTACACCTGAGGTAACTAGTTGCGGACTGCTAAAACTGGCATTGCCTAAGCCAAAATAAATACTGACCGTGCCAGGATCAACATCATTAACCGTATTAGTTGCCAAGATATCCAGCATGCCGTCACCATCGAGGTCAGTTATTTCAATATCGCCTGGGCCTTGCAAGAAAATCGTTGGAGCAAGCGGCGTAAAGCTACCACTCCCATTATTGATCAAGCGGGTCATGCTTTGTTCCCAACGGTTAACCGCGATAATATCGTTATCGCTATCACCATCGATATCGCCAATGCCTGCGCTATGTGGAACATTGCCAACGCCATAATTAACTGTTGGACTAAACGTGCCGTTCGCATTATTAATCAACACGCTGACACTATCGCTACCAGCATTGGCCACAACCACATCAGGATAACCATCGCCAGTCAGATCGCCAACTGCCTCAAGCGTTGGCGAGGCCTGCACCATATAAATTGTTTGATTGGCGAAGGTTCCATTACCATTGCCCAATAAAATACTAACCCCTTGACTATCTTGGTTGGTCACAACCGCATCAAGTTCAGTATCTTGATTCAGATCACGCAAAATTACGTCGGTTGGGCGTGAACCAGTGCTAAAAGATTGAGCAATTTGGAATGTGCCATCGCCATTACCAAGCAATACCCCCAATTGGTTAGAGGTTTGTTTCGTAACCACAATATCTAAATCGTTATCACCATCAACATCGCCAACATCGATGCCACAAGGCGTAGCGACGCTATAAGTGGTGCGAGCTGGAAAAACGCCAGCTCCATTATTCAAAAATATTTGAACTTCGCTACTTGCCTGATTTGTGGTCGCCAGATCAACAAAACCATCGCCATTGAAATCACCACGACCTAATTCGCATGGGCGGCTTGGTGAGCTATAGGTCACCACCGGATGAAAATCAATTGGATTAGGCAGCGTTTGAGCAAACAAGCCTTGACTATTGGCGTTAACCACCAACCAACTGCTCACGACAATTGTGCCTATGCTAGCCAGCATGGCACGCCGAAAAAACATTGTGGTCTGCATAAATCTCCCATCAATCGAAATGTAGGGTTTTGTTCCTCTCTGCACTGAGGCTACAATGACAGTATAGCATAGCGTATTTGGTGTTACTATCCTTCTGTTTGCAGGAATACACTGGGGATATTCTGCTCTGTTTTACTATTAGAGCAGCTACCCTCAAAGGTATAAGCTCCTTTGCGGCCACATACTGCTCTCAAGGGGCTTGTCGCATTTTCAAATCCCTGTAATCAAGCAAATTAAGTAAAGGGATGGGTGTGATGATATTGTGGCACTATTGGGAGCCAAAAACGCTCGTTACTGCCGCTGAAGTGGCTATCAAGTATACTTCGTGTGCGCAAATCGCGGATGATCCGCGAGATCGTAGCACGGGTTGAACCAACCGCTGAGGCAAGTTGTTCGTGGGTAATTCGCACGTCGATCAACAAGCCATGGTTGTGCTGTTTGCCAAACTGCTCGGCCAATAAATTCAAAATACCTAAGACTCGTTGGTCGAGGTAGGGATGGGCTTGGCACGAAGCCCACGCTTCCATTAGTTGTAGCCGCATGCGTAATCGTTCGATCAACAAAGGTTCACTCAATACCCGTTGCCACGGCAAGAGTTGGGCGCTAATCGGGGTATGTGCTTGTAGATAGATCGCGCAGCCATCATGAGGATGGCCACAGACTAATTGATTGGGGCCAAACAAACCTAGGAGCACTTGCGCTCCATCGGGATGATTGACCTGCAAGCTTAAAATCCCTGTTTCAATCAATAAGGCTTGATCGGCTTGTAAATGCACCATTGCACCACGCGGATAGTGTTGTTCACGGCCTCGAGTGTTATGCTGATTAAGCTGGCTGGTTTGCAGGGCATTTAACTGTTGAATAATTTGGCTTGGGCTTGTATCATTGCTAATCACATGGCGAGCACCAGCTTCATAGGCCTTCAAGGTTAAATGTGGATAGCTACTTTGGTTCCATCCCCACCATATTAGCTCTTGACCGCTCAAGTTTTCGGTGAGTTGGGCTAGTTCATGGTCGTTGGCAAAACTGCCGAGCAGGAGACTTTGATCAACGACAATTGCTTGTTTTGCCACTTGGCCAAGCCGTACCAAACTCAATCTATATCCAGCATCCAGCAATTGTCCAAGCAGGGCTTGATCCGGCAGATCGCTGCTGATTAAAAGCAGTTTCAACATAACGGTGCTATCCATCACTTAATTATTGATACAATATATCAAATAATGCCTACTTGTCAAAATAGGTTTTCGTGATGCGCCTTTAAGCGTGGCCTAAATAGGCTAATACTTGGCCGATGGTAGCACATGGTTGGTGTTCAATTTGCCAGCGATTGTGCTCTAGCTGCTGAATATGTGGGCAATCGGCCTGGCCTGAAGCAATAACCTGATAGCCATAACGCTCTAGGGCATGTTGCATCCATTGGCCATCTAAGCCGCTTGCGCTCAGCTGAACCTTGCCAATTGGTTTGCTGTGTGAGCGAAACCCGCCACGTTGTTGATCAAAGTGCAGTTGGCTTTTGCGGAAGGTTTGAGCCAAACGCCCATCTAAAATCAAATCTTCAGGTGTGCCACATTCCACGCTGCCATCATCTAAAACCAGCCATAACCGATCAGCACTACCAATTGCCAAATCCAGATCGTGAGTAGACATAATTGCAGCTAAGCCAGTTTCGTGGGCAAGTTTGCGTAATAAACTGGTAATTTCGACTCGCCGTGGCAAATCGAGAAATGCGGTTGGCTCATCGAGAATCATGACTGCTGGTTCTTGGGCTAGCGCTCGGGCAATCATAATCCGTTGGCGTTCGCCATCGCTCATTTCATTGAGCAAACGTTGCGCCAAATCATCAGAGTTGGTTGCATGCAATGCCCAGCGAATCACTTGGTGATCGTGCTGATTGAGGCTGCCAAACATGTTGGTATAGGGCATTCGGCCAAGGCTAACCAACTCGTAGCCACTTAAATTACTGACCTGAAGTCGATCAGTCAATACAACGCTGAGTTGTTTGGCTAATTGAGCTTGACTCAATTGCTGCAGCGGTTGTTGATTGATCGTAATGCTGCCGCTAATTGGTGCTTGCATGTGGGTTAGGGTACGAATGAGGGTCGATTTGCCAGCGCCATTCGCTCCAAGCAAACATACGAATTCGCCATTGGCAAGGGTTAAACTAAGGTTTTGCAAAACGCTGCGGCTTTGGCCACGGCGTTGGTGGTAGCCAACACTCAAGTTATGGGTTGCTAAAACTGGCTGGTTCACATCCATGCTCCGCGTTTCATACGCAATAAAACCCAAGCCGCAACTGGCGCACCAAACAGCGAGGTTGCTGCGTCAATTGGCAGTTGCAGCGAGCTATTCGGTACTTCGGCCAAAATTCCGCAAGCAAGCGCAAATGGCATTCCGGTGAGGATGGTTGCAGGCACAAGCACCCGATGATCCGAGGTTTTGAACAAGCCACGAGCAAGGTGCGGAATCGCAATGCCCACAAAGCCAATCGGTCCAGCGTAGGCGACGACGGTGCCTGCCATAATTGAGGCGCTGCCCATAATGATCCAGCGTGCCCGCTGAACATTGATGCCTGAGCTTTGGGCATAATGCTCACCAAGCAACAGCGCATTCAGGTGTTTGGTGGTTAGGCCTGCAATTAAGGCTCCGATCAGGGTTACAGGCACAAAATAGCGTAATTCGCCCCAACGCACCCGGGTAAAGCTACCAAGTTGCCATTCAACAAAGGCACGGGTTTGAGTTTCGTTGGCAAAGAAAATTAATACCGTTACCAGTGCATAGGTCATAGCACTCAGAATCACCCCCAGCAGCAGGATGATCGTCATATCGCGTACCCGACTCGCAACCACCAACATAATTCCTAATACGCTCAAACCACCCACAATTGCGCTGCCAATCGTGCCTAGATTGCCAAAAACATTGCTGCCAAGCGCCGCAAAACTAATACCAGTTGAAGGAGCCAGCAGAATCACTAAGGCTACACCAAGGCTTGCCCCTGATGAAACGCCTAAGGTAAATGGTTCGGCCAAGGGATTTCGAAAGACTGTTTGGAGTTGTAGGCCTGCTAAGCCGAGCGCCATACCAACCAAGATCGCGGTAATAATGCGTGGCAAACGAATATCAACAATGATTGTACGCCACGCTGGCTGAGCAGTTGGCTGCCCAAGCAGGATATCTGCCACGCTGCTCAGCGGAATATCGACCGACGACCATGTGAGCGAAAGCAGCACCCCAACCACGCTGAGCACAATTAGTAGCCCAAACAGCCAAGTGTTGCGCTGCTTGTGGCTTGGCTGCCAGTGGCTGACTGTTTGGTTTGGCTGAGTTGGTAAGCTGGCAATATGAGTCGCAAAACGGCTTTTTGGTTGTGGTGCTTCTGGTAGTTTTGGCTCAGGTTGGGCTAATCTGAGTTGTTGCTTTTGCATTACTTGAAACTTTCTCTATTCGATAGCTGGTGTTCCCTCACCCCTGACCCCTCGCCCGCCGCCGTGGGCGAGGGGAGTTTCCCTATTCATGATGGCTGGTTTCTCATACCTCGCTAGGTGGGAGGAATGAGAGATTCCTTTACTCGCCAGGAATACGTTTGAGAAATACTAATGTGTGATCGGGCAAAAGCTCAGGATGCAACATACTGACTGCATCAGCAAGCAATTGATCAACCCGCAACGCGCCAGTGCTAAAGTAATCGTCGGCACGACCAAAACGATGGAAGCTATTGCCCTTTTGCAAAGCACTAAAACTCGCATTTAAGGGATTGCTGGCAATAAATTCGCTGGCGTTCTGTTCGCTGGGCATGTAAGCCAAGTTGAACCAGAAATCGGCGGTTGCCCCAACTTCAAGCGCTTTTTCGAGATCGATGCTGCTACCAAAACCACCACTGCCGCCACCAAGGCTTAGCTCAGCATCAGTCAGCACTAATTCGCCGCCTGCATCACGCATCAACACTGATTCCAACCGATCAAGGTTGCGCGTGCCAAAGCGACCATCTTGGGTCACATTACCAATGAGCACGTTTGGTTTGCTAGCCGCTGCCTGAGCTTGATCACGCAGCGCCAAATATTTGCGCTCGATTGGCGTAAAAATCGTCTCAGCTTTGGCTTCAAGGTTGTAGAACAACGCTAAAAATTTGATTTGCTCAGCCGAGCCAAGCGGTGATTCGGAAAATGGTGAGTAGTGTAGCGCTGGAATACCCACTTGACGGGCGTTGGTCATCCATTCGCGACCATTGGTGTTCAAATAAATGTCGGGCTTGCCAGCAGCGATTAATTCAAGATCTTCGCCATAACTGGCTTCTTTGATCACGTTAGCTTGAGCGACTTGAGCCGCGATTGCTGGCAGATATTCGTTGGTATTGCCAGTCATTGAGCCGACCACGCCGCTCAAGCTATCGACCACACCCAAGGCATCCATGGCCGCAAAAGTGCTGCTGCCACCTTCCCACACCCGCGTAATCGGGATGGTTACGACCAAGGCATTGGCTAAATCGCCTTCAAGCACGGGCGCTGGCGTGCCACATTGCACCAAGACATAGCGATCAAAATCAGTGCTCGTTGGATCAGTATCGAGATCAACCGTGACGACTTTGTAATTATTGGCATACTCAACCGTCCACTCTTTGGCATAGCTTGGGCTTGTTTTGGCGCTAAAGTAATCGGTTGCACTAACGTAATTGCTAACACATGCACTTAAATTGGCTGCGCTGGTTGCTGGGGTTGTCGCTGCTGGCACAGCACTCACTTCGGCCACAGCGATTGGGGTGCTACTAGCGGACGCAGCAGGGCTGGTTGGATTTGTGGTTGGCGTAGTTTGAGCGCCACAGGCGCTGATCAAGCCTGCTACCACAAATAAGGCGATCATTCGCTGCTTGAACATTGGTTTCCTCGCAAAATCTATACTACAACGGCAATGCCTCGGCCATGCTGGGGGTTGATGGCTGAGGCATTGCCAAAACATTAAGTTAAATTAGTGCTAGGCCGATTGTTTGGCTAGCGCTTGGCGTAAACTTAATGGCCGCATATCAGTCCAAACCGCTTGAATATGTTCCAGGCAGGTCTGTTTATTACCACTTACTCCAACATCGCTCCAGCCCAGCGGATTTTCGCGTTCGGCAGGCCAGATTGAATATTGCTCCTCGTGATTGATCACGACTTTATAGATGGTTGAATCGTCAGTTTCGGCGTGCATCGTAACTACCTCTTTGAAATCGATCACGATCGCTAAGTATAGAAAGAGTGCTGTATCAATGTTGTTTGATTGGGCACTTAATTACTGTGTGTGATTGAACCTTGATCTGGTGTGATTCGACACCAAGCGTGCTGTTTAGCCTCGCTACAATGCTGCTTGAACGAGCTGTGGATGTCGGAAGCGTCCCCTTGCTTCCATCACGATAGATTTCAGAAAGCGATAGTGTTTGTGTTAGAGCATGCGACTCTCCCGCCAGCCGCGACGTTGGTGGATGTGCTGCGTTTGAACGCATTGGAAGCGCCTGAACAGCAGGCGTATCGGTTTTTAAATGGCCAATTTGCACCCGAAGATTTAAGCTATGCCGAGCTGGATCGGCGGGCGCGACAGTTGGCTAGCCGCTTGCAAGCGCTGAACGCTCAGGGTGAGCGGGTTTTGTTGCTGAATGAACCAGGTCTTGATTATATTGTGAGTTTTTTGGGCTGTTTGTATGCTGGCGCGATTGCAGTGCCGTTATATCCGCCAAAATTGCAGCAACTTGAACGCCATTTGCCGCGCTTGTTGGCAGTTGTCGCCAACGCAACCCCACGCTTTGCGCTGGTTGATCCGCAGTTTGTAAGCCAAATTGAGCGTTTGCTGGCGGTCGCGCCACAATTGCAAGCACTCCACTGGCTAACCTGCGCTGATCTAGCTGATCCTGAGGCTTGGCAAGCGCCACACCTTGATGCGCATAGCCTGGCTTTTTTACAATATACCTCTGGCTCAACTGGCCAGCCCAAAGGCGTGATGGTCAGCCATGGCAATTTGTTGGCTAATTTGGCGCAAATTCAGCAACGTTTTGCTCACGCTGCAACCAGCCAAGGGGTGATTTGGCTGCCGCCCTATCACGATATGGGCTTGATCGGCGGGATTTTGCAGCCGTTGTATAGTCGATTTCCGGTGGTTTTGATGTCGCCTGTGGCTTTTTTGCAGCAACCATGGCGCTGGTTACAGGCGATCAGCGATTATCGCGCGACCAGCAGCGGCGGCCCCAACTTCGCCTATGAGTTGTGTGTGCGCAAAATCACTCCAGCCCAACGGGCTACGCTGGATTTGCGTTCGTGGCGCGTGGCCTTCAACGGTGCTGAACCAATTCGGCCAAACGTCTTGCGCCAATTTGCCGAAACCTTTGCTGAGGTTGGTTTTGATCCGGCGGCGTTTTACCCAACTTATGGCATGGCCGAAGCAACCTTGATGGTCAGCGGCGCTTATTTGCCACGTTTGAATCAGCCTGAGCCAGATTTAGTCAGTTGTGGCACGGTAATCAACGACCACGAGGTGTTAATTGTTGATCCAGTCAGTTTGGCGGTTTTGCCCGAAGCTGCTGTTGGCGAAATTTGGTTGCGTGGGCCAAGCGTCGCTCAAGGCTATTGGGCGAATGTCGAATTGAGCAAGGCAACTTTTGCCGCCCAACCGTTTGAGCGCAACGAGCACTTTTTGCGTACTGGCGATTTGGGCTTTTTGCGCAATGCTGAGCTGTATATCAACGGGCGCTTGAACGATCTGATCATCATTCGTGGGCAAAATCATTATGCCCATGATTTAGAATTGAGTGTTGAGCAGGCTCACTCTGCCTTGCAACCCCAAGCCTGTGCTGCGTTCAGCCTCGATGTCGCTGGCGTTGAGCAGTTGGTGCTGATGCAGGAGTTGCGGCGTGAACAGCGCCAGCATGATCCAGCCCCAATCGTGGCCGCCATTCGCCAAACCTTAGCCCAAACCCATGGCTTGCAAGCCTATGCAATTGTATTATTGCGGCCTGGCCAACTGCCACGAACATCGAGTGGCAAGCTTCAGCGCTATCGTTGCCGCGAATTATTTCTCGGCGGCGAATTAACTCCAATTGCCCAAACGATCGTTGCCAGGATCGATCACGAGTTGCTTGAGCCACAACAGATCAAGGAATTGCCAATAGCTGAGCAATCAGCAGCTATCGCCAACTATTTGCACCATCAATTCAGCCGTCAACTCGGCTTTGAAGTTGACGTAACGCTATCTATTCAGCAGCTTGG
Source organism: Herpetosiphon gulosus (assembly GCF_039545135.1). Lineage (NCBI taxonomy): Bacteria > Bacillati > Chloroflexota > Chloroflexia > Herpetosiphonales > Herpetosiphonaceae > Herpetosiphon > Herpetosiphon gulosus. The sequence continues at coordinate 22,331 of NZ_BAABRU010000032.1, forward strand.
GCTTGATTCGTTGGCAGCAATTGAAGTGCAATATCAGCTAGAGCAGGATCTTGGGCTAGTCGTCAGTTTCGGGCAACTGTTGGGCCAACAATCGCTGCTGGATCTTGCCGACGAGCTAGCCCAGCAACAAAGCTTGGTTATTCCAACAATTGCGCCAAGCGCGGTTTCGTTTGGTGAGCAAGCCTTGTGGGCGCTCGATCGGCTGAACCCGAATAGCACAGCCTATACGATTGCGCGGGCTTGGCGTTTTGAGCAGCCGCTTGATCCTGCATACTTCGCCGCAGCATGGGCAAACTTGGCCGAGCGTCATGCGGCGCTGCGCACCAATTTTGTCGAGGTTGACGGAGCCGTGCAACGGGTGGTGCATTCCACGGTTGAGTCGCTGTTACGACTGGTTGATGCCAAGGCATGGGATGCCACCCAACTTCACGATTATCTCCAAGCGCAAGCCAATCAACCCTTTGATCTCGCCAACGATCGTTTGGTTCAGGTTCAATTGATTGCCCACCCCACAGGTCAGGTGTTGTTGTTGCTTGCCCATCACACGGTTGTCGATTTGCAATCGTTGGCGGTGTTGCTGCACGAAGCGCAACAGCTGTATCAGGCCTTGGTTGAACAACGAGCTTGGCAATTGCCGTCTGCTGCCGATTATCGCGAGCATGTCGCTTGGCAACAGGCTTGGTTAGCTAGCCCTGCCGGCCAAGCCGCCCAGCAGTTTTGGCACAATCAAACTGCCGAGGGCTTGCCAACGCTTGATTTGCCCAGCGATTACCCGCGCCATGCCCAGCAGCGCCACGCTGCAAGCTATCATTATTTGATTGAAAATAGTCTGCTGACCAGAATAAATAAGCAACCCCAAACCTTGCTTAGCAGACTCTTGGCTGGCGTGGCGCTGCTATTGAGCCGTTATAGCCAGCAACGCCAGCTTGTTTTGGCAACGCCAACTTTAGGTCGCAATGCTGCTTCGCGCTCTGGCATTGGCTACTATGTTAATCCGGTGCTGATTAACTGGCAGTATCAGCCGAATCTCGCGAATACTGAGCTTTTGGCCTATACCCAAAACCAAGTTCTGGCAGCATTTGAGCATCAAGCCTATCCGTTTGATTTGGTCTTGCGTTCGTTGCAGCACGACCGTCACAATCCACCGATTCGGGTGATGGTAGTGTTGCAACAAAGCCCGTTGGGGCAGGCCTTGGAGATTGGCGGCTTGGCGCTGGGTCGCGAGCATACCAGCATGCATTTTGCTGAACACCAAGCCCAGATCATTGAGCTAGCGCCAAATGATTTGCAATTTGACATAACAATTATCTTTGCATTACTGGAACATGGTTTAGGCCTGCGGATCGATTACGATCAAGGCTTATTTGCTACGGCTACGATCGCGCAATTGAGCCAGCATCTCAGGCAAACGCTGGAATTTTTGGTGAGCAAGCCGCAACCTGTGCGGGAATTAACCCTGAGCACGCCAACCCTAGCGCCATTGCAAGCCTTTGAAACTGGCTGTTTAACTCAATGGTTTGAAGCGCAAGTTGCCAAAACGCCGGATGCGCTTGGTCTGACCGACGGCCAGCAGACCTGGACGTATCAGCAGCTTAATCACCAAGCCAACCAATTGGCGCACTATTTGCGCGATCACGGCATTGGCGCGGGCCGCTTGGTTGGTTTGTATCTCGAACGCTCGGCTTTGGTTGTGGTGAGTATTCTGGCGGTGCTCAAAACTGGCGCTGCCTACCTGCCGATCGACCCGATGTATCCGGCTGAGCGCGTGCAATTTATGCTGGCCGATGCTGAAGTCGCATTATTGTTGGCCGATGCTGAGCTGACAGAATTTAGTGGCACGCTGATCGATCTCACCCAGCAAGTTTGGCATGATCAACCAACAACCAACCTTGAACTAGCGCTTGATCCGGCGCAATTGGCCTATGTAATTTATACCTCTGGCTCAACTGGTAAGCCCAAGGGTAGCCTGCTGAGCCATGCCAATGTGACCCGTTTGTTTAGCAGCAGTCAGCAGCATTTTAATTTCAATGCCAATGATGTGTGGACATTGTTCCACTCGTATGCCTTTGATTTTTCGGTTTGGGAAATGTGGGGGGCGTTGTTGTATGGCGGGCGTTTGGTGGTTGTGCCCCAAGCCCTCAGTCGCAATCCCGAAGATTTTTATGCGCTGTTACAACGTGAACGCGTAACGGTGCTCAATCAAACGCCCTCGGCTTTTCGCCAGTTGATGCAGGTTGATCAGCAATGTCAGGCCAATTTGGCTTTGCGCTGGGTGATTTTTGGTGGCGAGGCTTTAGATCTTGCCACGTTGCGGCCTTGGTTTGAGCGTCATGGTGATAGTACACCATGCTTAGTCAATATGTATGGCATCACCGAAACCACGGTGCATGTGACCTATCGCCCGTTGAGCTTGGCCGATCTTGTAGGCTATTCGAGCGTTATTGGTCAACCCTTGGCCGATTTACAAGCCTTGGTGCTTGATGCGAATTTGCACCCTGTGCCGACCGGAGTTTATGGCGAGCTGTATATCGCTGGGGCTGGTTTGGCGGCGGGCTATTTGCGGCGGCCTGATCTCACGGCTGAGCGTTTTATTCCGCATCCATGGAGCCAACCCGCTGGCCAGCGCTTGTATAAAACTGGTGATCTCGCACGTTGGAATCAGCAGGGCGAGTTGGAATATCGCGGGCGCAGCGATCAGCAAGTCAAACTACGTGGCTTCCGGATTGAATTGGGCGAAATTCAGGCAGCACTATTGGCGCATCCAGCGATTCGCGAGGCCGTGGTTGATGTAGCTTCGCTAGAAGTTGCTGCGTCAATTGCCGATGCCCAGCCCAGCCAACCAACGCTCAATGAATTACGCCCATTTATTAAAACTGCCCTACGCCAAGCCCCAACGCTTGAGCAACGCTTGGTGGCGTATGTGGTGGCGACCGAGCCAGCGCCGACGATTAGCGCATTGCGCCAATGTTTGCGCCAGCGATTGCCCGATTATATGCTGCCAGCCCACATGCTCTTGCTTGAGCGTTTACCTCTGACCAGCCATGGCAAGCTTGATCGGGCAGCCTTGCCAGCGATTAATCAGCAACGCCCTGAGCTTGAAACGGTTTATCGTGCACCGAGCACTGGTTTGGAGCAACAGCTTGCCAGTATTTGGAGCGGCGTTTTGGGCGTGCTAACAATTGGACTTGATGATAATTTCTTTGATCTTGGTGGCGATTCGATTTTGAGCATCAAACTGCGAGCGCAGGCGGCTGAACAAGGCCTGCACTTCAGTTTACAGCAATTGTTTGCCAACCCAACGATTGCCGAGCTAGCTCCCTTGGTTGAGCCAAGCAGTGATCAAGCTGAACTGATTGCGCCGTTTAGCTTGATCAGCGCTGCTGATCGTCAGTTGCTGCCTGCCGAGTTTGAAGATGCTTATCCCTTGGCGCGAATGCAGGCGGGCGTGATTTTTCACTGCCAGCTTGAGCCAACTACACCGTTGTATCACGATATTTTTATCTATCGTATCCGTGTTGCCTTTGATGCCGATTTGTTGCGTCAAGCAGTTCAGCAGTTGATCGATCGTCATGCTGTGCTGCGAACCTCGTTTCACATGCATGGATTTAGCCAGCCCTTGCAATTGGTGCAGCGCCACGTCGCCGCACCGCTCACGATTGAGGATTGGCGCGATTTGGACGAGGCTGCCTATCAAGCTCGCCAAACAGCGTGGATTGAACAAGAGAAACAGCGCCACTTCGATTGGCAAACTGCACCATTGATTCGCTTTATTGTGCAGCGAGCCAGCGATGATAGCTGCGATTTGGTGCTGAGTTTCCACGACACGATTTTTGATGGCTGGAGCACCGCCTCGTTACTGACCGAATTGATGTTGCGCTATGATGGCTTACTCAATCAACAACCGCTTGATCCAGCTCCACCGCTGGTGCAATATCGCGATTTTGTCGCTCAAGAACAGCAGGTGTTAGGTCATCCAGAGGCACAGGCATTTTGGCGCGAAGCCTTGGCAGATGCTAGCGCTACGCCATTACCACGTTGGCCGCGCCCTGCTACAACCAGTACGATGCCCGATGTGGCAGTCCTCGATGTGCCAGTGTCAGCCCAGCTTTCACAGCAATTGCATGAATTGGCTCGCCAAGCTCATGTCCCAGTCAAACATGTCTTGCTAGCGGCACATATGAAGGTGATCAGCCTGATCACCGGGCTAACTGAGGTGATCAGCGGCCTCGAAACCAATGGACGACTCGAACGCCATGACGGCGAAAAGACCATTGGGGTGCATTTGAATATGCTGCCATTTCGCCAGCACTTGGCTCCGATGAGCTGGCTGAGCTTGATTCAACAGGTATTTGCAGCTGAATTGGCGCTGATGCCCTATCGCCAAATACCCTTAGCCGAATTGCAACGCGAACGGCGCGGCCAACCATGGTTTGAAACGGTCTTCAACTACACCCATTTTCATGTGTTCGAGCAACTCCAACAACTCAAACAGCTTGAGGTGATCGGCGGAAGAGGTTTTGGTCAAACCCACTTTACCTTGCTCGCTGAGTTGAATCTCAACACCTTCACTGGGCAATTGCAAATCGATTTGGTTGGTAATTTACATGAACTAACCTGTGAGCAATTAACCTTGATTGGTCATTGTTATGCGCAGGTTTTGGCGGCAATGGTGGCTGAGCCAAACGCAGGCCATCACACCCACCATCATTTAACCAAGGCTGATTGGGTCCAATTGCAAGCTTGGAATGCAACCGAGCAGCCATTGATCCAGACTTCATTGGTAACAGCCTTCGAACAACAGGTGCTGCAACATCCGCATGCTTTAGCCGTGGTTGCGGCTGATCAACGGTTGAGCTATGCCGAACTTAATCAACAGGCCAACCAACGAGCGCACAGCCTGCGCCAACGTGGTATCGGAGCCGAAATGCTGGTAGCGGTTTGTGTTGAGCGAACCAGCGATTTGTTGATTAGTTTGTTGGCCGTGCTCAAAACCGGCGCAGGCTATCTGCCACTCGACCCAAGCTACCCCGAAGCCCGTTTGAATTGGATGCTGGCAGATAGCCAAGCAGCACTTTTGCTAACCCAACCGCAATTCAAATCATTATTTGCTGATACTCAAATACCTGTCTGCTACACAGATGAAAAACACACGTCAATCACCAACCTTGAACTAGTGCTTGATCCGGCGCAGTTGGCCTATGTGATCTACACCTCTGGCTCGACTGGCCAACCAAAAGGTGTTGCGATTAGCCATGCCGCCTTGAGTAACTTCTTGCAATCGATGCAAATGCAGCCAAGCCTCCAGCCAACCGATCGCTTGTTGGCAGTCACGACGGTGGCCTTTGACATTGCGGGGTTGGAATTGTACTTGCCCTTATGGGTTAGGGCGACGGTGGTGCTAGCACCCGCCAATCTTGCTGCCGATGGGCTTGCTTTGGTTGAGTTGCTGCAAAGCCACCAAATCACGGTGTTACAAGCGACTCCTAGCACATGGCGAATTTTGCTGGCGACCGGCTGGCAAGCACCAACTGGGTTTAAAGCCTTGGTTGGGGGCGAATCCTTGCCAAATGATTTGACTGAGCAATTGTTGAGCGCAGGCGTGACGCTCTGGAATATGTATGGGCCGACCGAGACCACAATTTGGTCAACCGCCGCTGCGCTCAGCCAAACACCCGTCCATGTTGGGCGGCCAATTGCCAACACCGAAATCTATATTCTTGATCAGGCCTTACAGCCTGTGCCAATTGGTACGCCTGGCGATGTGTATATCGGTGGTTTGGGCTTGGCACGGGGCTACCATCAACGGCCTGATTTCACCGCTGAACAATTTATCCCGCATCCATGGAGCCAACTCGCTGGTGCTCGCTTGTATCAGGTTGGTGATCGTGGGCGCTATTTGCCTGATGGTTCGCTGGAGCTTTTGGGCCGCAGCGATCAGCAAATCAAGCTGCGCGGCTATCGGATTGAGCTTGGCGAAATTGAAAGCGCTTTGCGAGCGTTGCCAACCATTCAGCAAGCAGCGGTTGCAGTTTGGCATGAGCAATTAGTGGCCTATGTGGTCGCTGATCAGCATTTTGAGCCTGCCGAATTGCAACAACAACTGCGCCAACAGCTGCCAGTTTATATGCTGCCGCGTAGCTATCAACGTTTGGATGCGCTGCCGCTGACCGCCAATGGCAAACTTGATCGCCGTCGCTTGCCTGCGCCCGATCAGGTGCTAGCACCTGTAACCCACGGCTATGTTGCGCCAACTACTGCCTTACAAACTGAATTGGGTGCGATTTGGGCGCAGGTGTTTGGGGTGACACAAGTTGGCATTTATGATGATTTCTTTGCGCTGGGCGGCCACTCGCTGCTAGCAACCCAACTGATTATTCAAATTCGCCAGCGCTTTTTTGTTGATCTGCCGTTGGCGCAGTTGTTCAATGCGGCCACAGTAGCAAGCTTGGCAAGTCTGATCGAGCAGTTGCAAACTGATCAGGGCCAAACTGCTGACCTAGCGACCTTGCTCGATGAGCTTGATCAATTAAGTGATGACGAGGCGCGTGCCCGTTTGTTGGCTGATTTTTAGCGAGGCTCACCTATGGATGCGTTACCGCAACGTTTGGCGCAGCTTTCGCCCGAAAAACGCGCCTTGCTCGAACAACTACGCTTACAACGCCAAGCAGCGGCGGCGATTGTGCCGCGTGATCCTGCCGTCGTTGTGCCGTTATCGTTGGCACAACGACGGCTTTGGCTGGTTGAGCAAATGCGGCCAGGCCAAGCCACCTATATCATGCCTTGTGTGCTGATGATCAAGGGCTTGCTTGATCGCAATGCGCTAGCGGCTAGCCTGAGTTGGTTGCTGCAACGCCATGAAGTGCTACGCACCAGCATTCAGCATGGCAGCCAAGGCGCATATCAACAGATTCATGCGCCTTGGCAGGTAGAATTAGGGTTGGTTGAGGTTGATCAAACCCAGCTTGAAAGCCAGTTACGCCAATATGCCCAGCAAGCATTTGATTTAAAGCACGCGCCGTTATGGCGTGCCCAGTTGTGGCGTTGCGCTCCAGAGCAGCATGTTTTAGGCTTGATGCTGCATCACATTATTGCTGATGGCTGGTCGTTGGGCGTGTTGATGCACGATTTGGCGCTGGCTTATGCTCATTTTGCCACAGGCGCAGCGCTGAATCGTGTTCCGCTGCCAATTCAATATGGCGATTATGCCTGTTGGCAAGCCCAACAACCAGCAATGATGCTGCCAAACAGTCGTGATTTTTGGCTAAAGCTATTGCATGATGCTCCAACCTTGGCCTTGCCAACCGACTATCCCCGACCAGCAGTTCAATCGTTTCAGGGGGCACAAATCGCGTGGCGCTTGCCAAGTGAGTTAGTTGAGCAACTTAAGCAGCTCAGCCAACGCCAGAGTGCAACCTTATTTATGAGCTTGCTGACGGCGTTTTATTGGCTTTTGCACTGGCTAAGTGAGCAAACTGATTTGGTGGTTGGCACTGATGTTGCGGGGCGACAACAGCCTGAAACCCATCAATTAATTGGCTTTTTTATCAATCAATTGATGCTGCGCCAAAAAGTTCAGCCGTATCAATCGTTTCAAGCCAGCCTACAACAAACCCGTCAACTCACATTAGCGGCTTTTGAACACCAACATGTGCCATTCGATCAGATTGTCGAATTGTTGAACGTCGCCCATGATCCCAGTCGCACCCCCTTGTTTCAGGTGAAATTTGTGCTGCAAAACACGCCTTTGCCCACGCTCCAACTAGCAGGAGTGGAGCTTGAGCGCATGGATCTTGATCCGCACACTGCCAAATTTGATTTACTGATCAATCTTTGGGAAGAGCACACTGGTTTAGCAGGAACCCTTGATTACAACACCGATATTTTCGCAGCGCAGCGCATGCAGCAATTGCTTGAGCGCTACCAACTGCTGCTTAAGTTGATTGTGCTTGAGCCGACGATTACGCTTGAGGCTGCCGTAGAGCGTTGCCAAAGCCAAGAGCGCGAACTTCAACAGCAACGGCTTGAGCAACGGAAAGCGGCAAATCGTTCCAAACTAATACTTAATCGGCGACGGTCGAGCACCGAGCCAACCCAATAGAAGGATGATTGTATGCAGCAACACGCAGTTGAGCATTTTCGGCTATCGCCGCAGCAAACCCATACGTGGTTGGTTCAACCACAAAGCCAGCAGCCTTTGGGTACATGGCTGGTCGTTGGTTTAACCAACACCCTAAGCCATGAACGCTGGCAAGCCGCATTAGATCAGGTGATCGAGCGCCACGAGGCATTACGTACCCGTTTTGAGCAGATTGCTGGGTTAAAGCTGCCAGCCCAAGTGTTGCATACCCAAACGGTGGTGTTGCAGCAGCAGCAGGTAGCTGAAGTACGACAGATAAGTGAGCTTGCCGTACCGCCCGATGCAGGTTTGATGCACATTACCGTTTTTGAGCATGGCCAGCAGCAATGGCTTGGGCTATGGCTCTCAGCCTTGGTCAGCGATGCTACCAGTGCCCGATTGTTGCTCACTGAGCTAACCCAAGCTGCGTTGGCTCCGCACGAATTGAGCGCAACCGATGAGTTGATGCAATATATTGATGCTGCTGAATGGCAAAATGGCTTGCTCGAAGCCGCTGAAAATGCCGTCGAACGCGCATTTTGGCAAACTCAAGCGCTCAATCAAGCTCCCCATGATCTACGTGGCTTTGCACGTTTGTCATCGATTCAGCCAACTCGCATCGAGTTGAATCTAGCGCCAAGCATAATTAAGCCAGTTAATGCTTGGTGTATTGAACATAATATTGGTGTGGCAAGTACGGTGCTAAGCCTTTGGCGCTGGTTGCTCAGCCGCAGTAATTATGCGCAAACGCCAGCCTTGGCAGTGGCATTCGATGGCCGTTCGTATGCTGAATTGGTCAATGCCCAAGGCTTATTTGAGCGCTATCTGCCATTGTTGCCAAGCGAAATTACTGCCAATCAGCCAATTGCCGAGGCTACAGCTATGTTAGAGCAACAATTGGCCGAGCTAGCGCAGTTCCAAGAATATTTTAGTTGGCAGCAAATTGCGCTTGATCAGCCGTTGGCGTTGGCGTTTGCTCACTATCGTTGGGAAACAGCGGCGCATTATCAGCTTGAACACCTGACCAGCCATACTGATTTGTTTCGCTGTAAATTAAGCCTGATCGAGCAAGCTGCAAGCTGGCAATTGACCTTAGATTACGATGCAACCAATATGCGCTCCGAGGTTGCCGAGGCCTTGGCTGAGAGCTTAATCACGATGATGACTTGGCTTGGGCAACAATCTAAACCAACCTTTGAGCAACTGCCAATCATTGGTAGCAAGACCCAAACCTTGCTGACCAAGCAGGTTAATGCAACCGAGCAGTCATTTGCTGCTACACCAATTCACCATCTCATTGATCAGCAGGCACTGCATAATCCGCAAGCAATTGCCGTGCAATCTGGCGCAGAGCAACTGAGTTATGCCGAATTAACCCAGCAATCCAACCAACTGACCCAACAATTAATCCAACACGGTATTCAGCCCGAGCAGCGGGTTGGTCTGTATCTTGAGCGCTCGCCGCTGATGGTCGTGGCGTTGTTGGCTTGTCTCAAGGCTGGTGCGGCCTATGTGCCCTTAGAGCCAGATTATCCTGCAGAGCGGATTCAGTATATTCTTGCTGATGCGGCGATTCAATTGGTGTTGAGCCAAACCAACCTGATGCCAAGTTTACCCTGTACCATTGCCCAATTGGCGGTCGATCAGCTGCAATGTGATCAAGCAAGTGCCGCCCCATATTCGAACTACCATCCTGAACAATTGGCCTATGTACTGTATACCTCTGGCTCAACGGGCCAGCCCAAGGGTGTGATGGTGAGCCATGCTGGCTTGAGCAACTATGTGCAATGGGCGATTGCAGCCTACGATTTGGCGGCTGGCACAGGCTCGTTGGTGCATTCGCCATTGGCCTTCGATTTGACCGTGACCAGTTTGCTTGTGCCCTTGTGTGCTGGCCAAACCGTGCGTTTATTGCCAAGTAAGGCTGGAGTTGAAACGCTAGCCCAGGCACTGCGAGCCAGCACTAATCTAAGTTTGCTCAAACTGACACCAGCGCATTTGGCGGTGCTCAATCAATTGATTCCGAGTGCTGAATTGGCGCAACGCAGCCGGGCTTTGGTGATTGGTGGCGAGGCACTTGATGCAACTATTTTGGCTCCATGGCGCACCCACGCCCCTGAAACCTGCTTGTTCAACGAATATGGCCCCACCGAAACGGTTGTTGGCTGTGCGATATACCAAACCCAACCAACTGATCCGGCTGATGGCGCGGTTTCAATTGGTTTGCCAATTGCCAATATGCGTTTGTATGTACTTGATGATTGCTTGCAACCTGTGCCATTTGGCGTTGTTGGTGAACTGTATATTGGCGGGGTTGGGGTTGCTCGTGGCTATAATCAGTGCCCTGATCTGACCGCTGCCCAATTTGTCCCCGATAGTTTGAGTGGAATCGCTGGCGCACGGCTGTATCGCACTGGCGATTTGGCGTGTTGGGCTTGGGATGGAACGTTGGAATATTTAGGGCGACGTGACAATCAAATCAAGTTGCGCGGCTATCGAATTGAGCTTGGCGAGATCGAGGCGGTGTTGCAACGTATGCCAGCGGTTGCTTTAGCACTGGTCTTGGTGCGTGGCACAGGCGACGATCAACGCTTGGTCGCCTATCTTCAAGCCACACCAGATGTAGACCCCAAGCAATTAAGCGACCAAGCAGTGCTGAGTTATGCCCAACAATGCTTGCCACATTATATGCTGCCCAGCAACGTCGTGTTGGTTGAGCAATGGTCACTAACTGCCAATGGCAAAGTTGATCGGGCGGCATTGCCCGAACCAACCGTGGTAAACAATTATGTTGCCCCAACTACCCCTGAAACAGAAATTTTGGCAGCTATTTGGGAACAGGTGCTTGAGCAACCGACAATTGGGATTGATGATAATTTCTTTGCACTTGGCGGCAATTCAATTCGCAGTATTCAGGTGGTGGCCCACGCCAAACAGCGCGGCTTGAACCTAAGCGTTGAAATGCTGTTTAATCAGCCAACGATTCGTAGTTTGGCACAAACTTTGGTCTGCTCCACAGAAAATCGAATTAACGAATACAATCCATTCAGTTTGATTAGCCCCACTGATCGTGCTCTACTTCCAACCAATATCATCGATGCCTTCCCGATTGCCAAGTTGCAGGGTGGCATGATTTTCCACAACCAATTCAACCCTGAACAGGCGTTGTATCACGATATTTTCAGCTATCGCATGCGGGTGGTGCTCGATTTGGCGTTGTTGCAATTGGTCGTTGATGATTTGGTGGCGCGGCATCCAGCCCTGCGCACCAGTTTTGATCTGACCAGCGCCAGCCAGCCGTTGCAAGTGGTACATGCCCAAGGCGCAAACCTGTTGAATATCGTTGATCTGCGTGGCCAGCCTATTGAGCAACATGATCGTTTGATTGAAGCCTGGATTGCTGCCGAAAAGCAGCGCGGTTTTGAGCCAAGCAGTCTGCCGTTGTTGCGTTTCCAAGTCCATGTGCGGGCTGATGATGAACTGCAATTTTCGTTGAGCTTCCATCATGCGGTGATCGATGGCTGGAGCGATGCGATTATGCTGACTGAGCTGTTTAGCGATTATGCGCGACGCTTACAAGGCCAACCCAGCACTATCGTTGCACCCCAAATCGGCTATCACGAATTTGTACGGCTGGAACAAGCAACGATTCACAATCCTGCGACCCAGCAATTTTGGGCTGAACATTTGGCTCAAGCTAGCCCGATGCGCTTGCCCCGTTGGCCAAATGCGCCGCGTTCAAACACCAGCCAATCGCAATCAGTCGCAATTAGCACTGAACTTTCGCAAGCACTCAAAGCCTTATCGCGTAGCCTTGCTGTACCCATTAAAGATGTGCTGTTGGCGGCGCATTTACGCGTCATCAGTATGTTGACTGGGCAATTCGATGTGGTGACCAGTATGGTTTCGAGCGGGCGGCCTGAAACCCTCGATGGTGAACGGGTTTTGGGCTTGTTTATCAATAGCATTCCCTTGCGCATGCAGCTCAATCAGCCAACATGGCGTGAGCTTATTTTGCAAACCTTTGCTGCCGAACGGGCTAGTTTGGAGCATCGGCGCTATCCAACTGCTGAGCTACAACGCCATAACGACGGTTTGGCTTGGTCGGAAAGTTTATTCTACTTCACTCACTACCATATCTTCCAAGCCTTGCAAAGCATCAGCGAGTTGGAGTTGCTTGATGTACTGCCCTACGAAGTTTCAAGTTTTCCATTGGTTGCCAATTTCCGCATCGATCCCTTCACCAACGACATTAACTTGAGTTTGACCTGTGATGGCCGGATTTTGAGCGCTGCCCAAATTGAAGCGATCGCAGGCTACTATCAATCGTCTCTTACCGTGATGGTTGCCAACCCTGCCGCTGATTATCGGGCTATGCCATTGTTGGGTGTTGCCGAGCAGCAGCAATTGCTTGGGTTTAACCAGGCCGCTGCAATTGAGCAATCGCCACGAGACCTTGTGAGTTGGTTGGCCAAAATTGCCCAACAGCATCCGACTGCTCAAGCGATCCAAGCCTATGATGGGGCTTTGAGCTATGCTGAGCTTGAACAACGCGCCAAGGCTTTGGCGGGCTATTTGCAAGCCCAAGGAATTGGCGCAGAAACCCGGGTTGGTATCAGCCTTGAGCATTCAACCAGCTTGATTGTGGCGATATTGGCGGTGCTCAAAACCGGAGCCGCCTATGTTCCGCTTGACCCAAGCTACCCACACGAGCGGCTTGAATTGATCGCGAGCGATGCTGAACTGAAGCTCTTGATTTGCCAACAGCCCGAATTATGGCAAAACCTGCCTGCCAGCATTGGCTGTTTGGGCCTGGCTGATTTGGCTTCTGCGCAAGCGCCATTTGTGCCAGCGACGATTCATCCAGCTCAGGCTGCCTATCTGATCTATACCTCTGGCTCGACTGGTCGGCCCAAGGGTGTGATAGTGAGCCATGCCAATCTGCTTAGCTCCACGTTTGCGCGAACGCTTGAATATAGCGAGCCGCTGACGAGCTTTTTATTGCTCTCATCGTATGCCTTCGATAGCTCAATCGCTGGAATCTTCTGGACGCTGAGCCAAGCTGGCTGTTTGGTGCTGCCTGATCAAGCGCAGCGCCACGATATTTTAGCGCTGGCAACATTAATCGAGCACCAGCAAATTAGCCATACCTTGGCAATTCCATCGTTGTATGCAGTGCTGCTGGAACAAACCGAACGAAGCCAATTGTCCAGCCTGCGGACGGTGGTTGTGGCAGGCGAAGCTTGTTCCACCAGCGTAGTCAATCGCCACTATCAACAACTACCAACTTGTGCCCTCTACAACGAATATGGCCCAACTGAAGTGACCGTTTGGGCCACCGTTGCCAAGCTTGCATCACACCAACCAGTCTCGATTGGTAGTCCGATTGCCACAATTCAGGCCTATGTGGTCGATCCAAGTATGCAGCCCGTGCCCATCGGGGTTGCTGGCGAATTATTGCTTGCAGGCGAGGGTATCAGTCGCGGCTATTGGCAACAACCAGCGCTAACCGCCGAGCGGTTTATGCCCAACCCGTGGGCCGAACAGCCAGGCCAGCGGCTCTACCACACTGGTGATTTAGCTCGTTGGTTGCCCGATGGTCAGCTTGAATTTCTGGGCCGCATCGATCAACAGGTCAAGATTCGCGGTTTCCGAATCGAGCCTGAAGAAATTGCCCAACTGTTGCGCCAACACCCAGCCTTACGCGAGGCTGTGGTTACCGCTCAGCCCGATCAGCATGGTCAATTACGCTTGGTGGCCTATATCGAGCCACGCAATTAACGATAGGAGGGTTAGCTGTGGAAGCGAAATCTGGATTAAAAAAACAACTTGGCAGTATTCAGCGCCAAGCCTTAACGACTGATCAACAAGCCTTGGTGACAACCAGCTTTTTAAATGAACAACGCTTGCCGTTGGTGGTGCGGCCAAGCGTTGCAGGGGTTGATTTAGCCCAATGGTCAACCAACAATTTAGCGTGGCTAACCAAGCAACTGCATCAATACGGTGGGGTGCTATTTCGCGGCTTTGGTGTAGATACGGCCCAAGCCTTCGAGACCGTAATCAGCGCGGCCTCAGGCGAATTGCTGGAATATCGCGAGCGCTCATCGCCGCGTAGCCAAGTGCAAGGCAATATCTACACCTCGACCGAACATCCAGCCGATCAAACGATTTTTCTGCATAACGAAAATTCGTATCAAAAAGCCTGGCCACGCCAAATTTTCTTCTGTTGCACCATCGAGCCAGCAACTGGCGGCGAAACCCCAATTGCCGATGTGCGCAAGGTCTATCAACGGCTTGATCCAGCCTTGCGTCAAGCTTTTGTTGATCGGGGAATTTTATATGTACGCAACTTTGGTGGTGGCGTTGGCCTCGATTGGCGCAATGTGTTCCAAACTGATGATCGGGCTGAGGTCGAGGCCTATTGCGAGCGGGTTGGGATGCAGGCGATTTGGGGCGAAAACGACCATTTGCAAACCCGCCGCATGGGTCGAGCCGTGGCAACCCACCCGATTACTGGGGAAATCGTGTGGTTTAACCATGCGACCTTTTTCCATGTGAGCACGCTTGAAGCGCCGATTCGCGATGCGTTATTGGCCCAATTCAAGCCCGAAGAAGTGCCGAACAACAGCTATTACGGTGATGGCAGCCCAATTGAGCCTGAGGTTATGGAAGCGTTGCGGGCTGCTTATCAAGCCGAAACGATCATCTTCCCGTGGGAGCGTGGCGATGTGCTGATGCTCGATAACATGTTGGTGGCCCATGCGCGTTCAGCATTTACGGGCAGCCGTCAGGTGCTGGTGGGTATGGCCCATCCAACCACTCATGCTGATTAAATAGGTATCCATAATGCATCGATTCTGGAAATTCACCCGCTGGATTTTACTGGGCTTACTTGTGATCAGCTTGATCACAGGCACTGGCGGCTATGTGTATTTACGCCAGTCGCTGCCTCAAACTAGCGGCACCATTGAGCTAACCGGGATTCAACGACCTGTCACAATTGTGCGCGACCAAGCTGGTGTGCCGCATATTCAGGCTGCCAATTATCATGATGGCTTGTTTGGCTTAGGCTTTGTGCATGCCCAAGATCGGCTGTGGCAGCTTGAGTTTCAACGGCGTTTAGCACGAGGCGAGCTTTCCGAGGTGCTTGGCACGCCAACGCTTGAAACTGATCGATTTTTGCGAGCTTTAGGCTTGGTTGCTGCTGCTGAGAGCGCTTGGAAGGCGCTTGATCCGGCAAGTCAGCAGGCAATTCAAGCCTATATTGCTGGCATTAATCAATTTATTATGAATCACAATGGCATGGATTTGCCGCCAGAATTTAGCATTTTGGGGTTTAGACCACAGTTGTGGCAGCCAATCGATGTGTTGTTGACGGGGAAATTACAGGCCTGGAGCCTTGGGGCCAACTGGAGTGCCGAGCTGTTGTATAGCCGATTAATCGCTCAAATTGGGCCAGATCGCGCAGCCTTTTTATTACCAGCAGCTAGCTCCGACGACCCGTTGATTTTGCCTGATGCCACCTATAGTGCTGGTTCTTCGCGGTTGGCTACAGCTGTAAACTCGACCTTTTGTGTTGAGCAAGCCGATCTTTGCTCAAGCCTGTTGGGGCGTGTTGAGCAGCTGCATCAGCAATTTAAGCTCGCTGGCAGTTATGCGGGCAGCAATAGTTGGGTTTTAGCTGGCCAACATACCATTAGCGGCAAACCGTTGCTAGCCAACGACCCTCATCTTGCAGCCCAAGCGCCGTCGATTTGGTATCTAGCCCAGATTCAAGCAGGCGAACTTGACGTAATTGGCGCAACCTTGCCGGGTGTTCCGGCGGTGATGATTGGTCATAATCGTTCGATTGCGTGGGGGCTGACCAATACAGGGGTTGATGTGCAAGATTTGGTGATCGAACGGCTTGATCAAGCAGGCAACGCCGAATACCTGGGTAAATCCTATCCATTGACCTTGCGTGACGAGATAATCAAAGTTAACGATCAACCAGATCAAACGTTGCAAGTACGCAGCAGCCGAAATGGCCCGATTATCTCTGATGTTGATGCCGAACTGCAAGCCACCAACCAAGTGCTTGCGTTGCGCTGGACAGCCCTCGAACCAACCGACCATACGATCACGGCGTTGTTACAATTGAATCTTGCTAGCGATTGGCAAACATTTCGCGCAGCTTTGGCCTGGTATCACGCCCCGATGCAAAATTTTAGCTATGCCGATGTCAACAACAATATTGGCTTGCAAATCGCTGGACGCTTGCCAATTCGCGCTGGTGGTGATGGTCGCTTGCCCGTCGAAGGTTGGAATGCGCAGGCAGCGTGGTTGCGCCTGAGCGAGTTTGCGGAATTGCCATTGAGCTACAATCCGCCAAGCGGCATGCTGGTTTCAGCCAATAACCAGGCAGTTGGCGATGATTACCCATTGCTAATCAGCCGTAGTTGGGCTCCAGCCTACCGCGCTCAGCGAATTTGGCAATTGCTGGGCGAACAGCCAACCTTTGATCAGGCTGCTATGCAACGGATGCAGGCTGATCAACGCTCGTTGCAAGCCCAACAGCTTTTACCGTTATTGCTCACGGCTCAAACCAATAATCCTCAAGCGTTACAAGCCTTGGAATTGCTCAAACAATGGGATGCAAGTTTGACGAGCGATAGTGCGGCGGCGGCAATCTACGAAACGTGGTATTTGCGTTTGGCACGGGCAATTGTGGTGGATGATCTAGGCGAAGAGATATGGCGTTCGTATAGCTATCACGAACAATTTTTTGCGCTGGCGATTCCAACCATTTTGCAAACCAACGCTCAAGCATGGTGTGATGATCAAACCACTGCTGAGCCTGAATCATGTAAATTATTGATGGGGCGCGTGTTGGAGCAGACGCTGGCCGAATTAAGCGCCGAGTATGGTAGCGAGATTCAGCAGTGGCGTTGGGATACGATTCATCAAGCAGTCTTTCCCCATGCCGTATTTGCAGGCATCGAACCACTTGATAGCTGGTTTAGCCATACGATTGGTAATGGCGGTGATAGCGCTACGATCAATGCTGGGCCAGCTGATCGGATTGATTTTGTGCAATATGGCGGGCCGATCTATCGCCAAATTGTTGATCTGGCAGCGCTTGATCAAGCCGTCTACATCCAAACTCCTGGGCAATCGGCGCATATCCTGAGCAACCATTTTGACGATTTGCTCGCACCTTGGCAACGTGGCGAGTATTTGCCAATGCGCTTGCCACTACCCAATGAAAGGCAAACGACGCTGCTACTTCAGCCAGAATAGGAACCAGTATGACAACCACCGACTGGGGTGCAATCGATCAAACTAGCGCCGCACCCACGCATTGTATTGGCTATCTCAACACGGTCAGCGAGCTTGATCAAGTGGCGCAATACAAGGCCATGACCTTTGAATTATTGCATATCCAGCTCGGCCAGCGGGTGCTTGATGTTGGCTGCGGGGCGGGCAACGATGTTCGCTCAATTGCGCAGCAGGTTGGCGCTGAAGGGCTGGTGATTGGGCTTGATAACAGCGCTACCATGCTGGCAAGTGCCCGAAATTACCCGGCCAATCAAGGGCTAAACCTGCGCTTTGAGCATGGCTCAATTAATGCGCTACCCTTTCCTGATGGCTATTTCGATAGCTGTCGGGCTGATCGGGTCTTTCAACATTTGGAGGATCGTAAGCAGGCTTTGGCCGAAATACTGCGTGTAACCAAAGTTGGCGGCAGAATTGTGGTGAGCGATACCGATTGGGAAAGCCTTTTGATTGATGGCCCCGATAAAGCCCTGCTCCGCTACATTGTCCGACAGATTACGGATCGGGTGCGTAATGGCTGGTCGGGTCGCCAATTGCCGCGATTATTCCAGCTTTCAGGGCTGCAACAGGTACGCACAACCCCAATGACAATTATTGAAACTAATCCAACCCTCGCCGATCAACTGTTTGGCATCCAATCGGCGCTGAACGATTTGTTGCAACAAGCCCAAATAACCCGTGAAGCCGCCCTCGACTGGGAGCGCTATTGCCAAACTGCCAGCCGCTTGGGCGTTTTCTTTAGTGCAATTACCGGATTTGGGGTGGTTGGGATCAAAGGTTAACTTCACAACAATTGCTGATCAAAGAGGTAAGCAGCTGCCCTTTGATCAGCAAGCCGCGATAGTTTAGGCGAATTGAACAGTTTGGAGCAGTGCAATAACGTCGTTAATAACGAATGACCCCATCACCAGCATTGCTCCCACAAAGAGTATCTTCGTCCCACCAAATACCAAGGACTGGATGCGTCTCAACCGTTCCACGGTGTCTATACAATCATCCCAATGCTATGCGCAGACGGCTCCATCACCACCGCTCGGCTGGACGTGCAGTATGCTGGGGTCATTCGTTCGTCGTCAGTGCGGCATCTACTGCGAACGGAACACTGCCGCAAACAGGGCAAGCTCGGTATCGCGAGCCATCCATTGGGTCAAGATGTCTCGTGGCTTCCCAATCGTCAACGGTGGCATCATCCGCGCATACGTAGTGACCTGCGGCGAGCCGCCATCGGCCACAATCCGCACAACATCCGCATCACGCGTCATGCGATAGGCGCGTCCTTCGACCATGATCGTCCCCGTTTTCCCATCGGCAGTGCGGATCGACCACTGAGTAGTCGTGCCGTTCACAAAGGTAATCGTACAGCGATAGACCTCGTTCGGTGCACCACCCGCAGGGGTCACCACACAGGAACTGTCGGCCAATACCCCCTCTGATGTGGTCACGATTTAATGGATAATTATCTTATCCGCTCCACGCCGCTTCAATCATCGCGGGCGTTTGGTAGGCTAAGCTCGAATGTAGCCGTTGGCGATTATAAAAAATTTCGATGTATTCGAA
>NZ_BAABRU010000033.1 GCF_039545135.1 Herpetosiphon gulosus
ATATCCAAACATCTAAAAACTGCTCTTGCCTAGCATGGGGTTGCATTGCTATAATAGCGCAGAGTTCCCCGTTTGCCTAGAGGAGTGTTGCAATGAATCGATCGTTGTTGTTGATCGCCCTAGGGCCAGTTCAGGAATTTATTGAGCAGGCTCGGCGCACCCGCGATGTCTGGTTTGGTTCGTGGGTGCTCAGTCATCTTTCTAAAAAGGTCGCCCAAACCCTGCCACGCGAAGGCTTGATCTTTCCAACTGGCGAAAGCTTGCCCTCACCTGAACTCGAAAGGATTGATCCAACGCGCGAACGAATCAGTTATAGCAACCAAATTTTGGTGATCGTGCCCGATGCCCGAGCGGCAATTACCCAAGCTTATGGGGCTTTTAAGCAAGAAATTAAGCTATTCGTTAATAAACTTGATGATTTACTGCAAAAAGATCCCGATAGAATCTACAAAAATTACCCTGATGTGGACCAACGTGAGCAAATTGATTTACAGTTGTTTGATTTATTTGAGTTTCAGTATGCACACGTCGATCTTCCTGATGATCAACACTATGCGCAACAACGCAAAAAACTCTACCAATTATATACAGCGCGTAAAAATACTCGTAGTTTTGGTTCGATTAGGTGGGATCAGTCGCTTCCACGCCCTGAGCGTGAGGCTAAGTTACCACCAGCAGTACGCAGATCGACAAAACGTTCAAATAAATCATCGCTTGATGGCTGGCACACGATGGTAACCAGCGGCGATAAATCAGGTGAGAATCTCTCAGCCGTTGATTTGCTTAAACGCAAATTAAACCCTCATAATATTGACCCATCCTATCCCGAAGGGCTTAATGGCTTTCCAAGCACTTCGCATATGGCTGCGCTGGCATTTGCCCAAAGCATGCAGGATTCAGATTCTACAAAAATTACCCAAAAATGGGCAGAGTATATCGACACATTAGAAGAGCTTGATCCACGATTTACCGAATTTGAGCAGCTCCCACTGCGATTTCGTAATCAACAATTATTTTTCGGAACGTATGATGGCTCATTAATCTATGAATCACGTTTAGGCGATGATATTCCGATCCCAAATAAAGAATCTACTTCAGAACAAAAGTCCAAATATGATTCAAATCTTATAGATGCTCGGAAGGCTCTGCGGCATTTCTTAGGTGCAAAGACTCCTATTCCTTATTATGCGATTATTGCTGCCGATGGCGATAAAATGGGCGATTTAATCGATTCAATTACTGATGTACAAACCCATCGTAATTTATCCAAAGCTGTTACAGATTTTGCCCAAGCAGCAGCTCAGATTTTAGAGGAAAAATATCAAGCAGCAGTTATTTATGCTGGTGGCGATGATGTGTTAGCGCTCTTGCCATTGCATACAGTTTTACGCGCAACCAAGGAAATTAGCGATCTCTTTGTCGAATATATGCAAACACTAGCAGAGCAACAGGGTGTTAGCACGCCAACCCTCTCGGTTGGTGTGGCAATTGTGCATCATCTTGAAGCCTTGCAAGATTCTATTCAATTAGCTCGCAAGGCCGAGAAGTTAGCCAAAAAGCCGCGTAATGCCTTGGCAATTATTCTCAGCAAACGTAATGGCTCCGATAAAACAATTGTTGGTCAGTGGAATACAACATTTTATCACCATTTAAATGATTTAGTTAAGCTGCATTGCCAACAAACAATTCCCGATGGCTTTATTTTTGAGTTTGATGAATTGCTCAAACGCTTTGACTTTGGGTTGATCAACGAGCCAGCGGAACTTCAACAAACGCTCAAGATTATCGAACATGAATGGCAGCGCATATTAAAACGTAAACAAACGCAGCATGCTGGCAAAGCTAGCTTTTTGGCCGCTGAGATGATTAATCTGCTCCAAAGTATTATTGGCTATTGTGCGAGTCATGCCTCAAATTCTGCCAAACCAGACCAATATCTACGCGATTTTATCGCCATGAATCTGGTAGCGCGGGAGTTAGCTATGGTTCAAGCTTTATTTGAAAAGGCTCAGAGCCAAGGAGTAACCCAATAATGCCACGTGATCTCTGGCTGATCCAGCCGTTCAATTCCTTGGTGGTTGCTGATGGTCGCCCATTTGAAAACCAGCCAGGTGCTCGCGCCAAAAGCCTGAGTTTTCCGCCGCCTTCGGTCACTGCTGGCGGTTTTCGCGCCCGCGCGGGCGTAAAGGCAAACTACGATTTTGCTCAAAAATTAACCCCAGAGCAGCATAAAACGCTGTTAAATATGCAGGTGCATGGTCCAATTCTGCTCAAAGAATCGCTTGATTTGCTGATTCCATTTGTTGCAATCCCCGCCGATGCCTTGATTCGCCAAGATGGTTCAAATGTCACATGCTATCGCTTGCAGCCACTTGATCCTGCCTATTTTCCAAGCGAACAGACCGATCTTAATCAGCCCGATCCTAAACATCCCAATCAACCAAGGTTTGCCTTGGTTGGCAGTCAACAGTTGACCAAAGGTAAAGCACCCGCAAACCTGCCACGCTTTTGGAACTGGGATGGGCTGTTTTTGCCGTGGTTGATCAATCCACACATCCATGAATTCAGCCTTGAACAGCAAGTAGCCGATGGCCAGATGCTTGATTTAGAGCGCGATACACGGACGCATGTGGGAATTACAGCCAGCACCCAAGTTGCCGAGGACGGCCAATTATTCCAAACTCAAGGCTTAAATTTTCATACCTTGGCGGCTAGCTATAGTTTAGGCCTTTGGAGCGAAACCCCAATCGATTCGGCAGTGGCAAGTTTAGGCGCTGAACGGCGCTTGATCAATTGGCGGCAATCAGCGATCCCTGTTTCGCCCAACTTTACAAACATCCATCCAGCGATTTTAAATGATATTAAGCAAGCTAAACACTGTCGGATTGTGCTCTTAACCCCAGCCATTTGGGATGCAGGCTTTTATCCAAACAAATTACCAACCTTTGAATTGCCGATCACAGCCACCATTAAAGCCGTGGTCAATCCTCGGCCCGAATATGTTTCAGGCTGGGATTTGCAAGCCCAAACACCCAGAGAGACCCGCCGCCTCGCTGCCGCTGGAACTGTGCTATTCGTTGAATTGGCTGGCAGTGAGGCTGAGATTGAGCAATGGGCGCACCAAATCTGGTTTCACAACATTAGTAGTTGCGATAAAAAACCTAAAGAGGGCCATATCGCTGACCAAGCTGCGAAAGATGGCTTTGGCTTAGCGGTGTTGGGCACATGGAATGATGGCTATTTACAGGAGCTAGCGTGATGTTTAAGCGTAAACCTTCAGCTGAACCACCCAAGATTGAAATTCCAGATAAAAATAAAAGTGTGACGATCATCCGCAGCTACCGTGTAATTACGCCCTTGATGGGTGGCGGGGTCAGAACGAATCAAAATGACCTTAGTTTTCTGATTCGGCCAACTAGTATTCGCGGCCAATTGCGCTTTTGGTGGCGAGCTTGTTTTGGTGGCAGCGCAAATCTTGACACTGATACATTGCCAGATGAAACTGCGCAACAACGTTGGCTCCTTGAACAGATGTTTGAGCGTGAATCAGCAATTTTCGGCCAAGCTGCTTACTATAGCGAAGATTCAAGTGAGCCAAAAAAAGTAATTGGCAAAGGTGCGTCAGCAATCCAAATTGAAGTTAATGTGACCAACAAAGGGAAAACAATTCAGTATCCACATCATAAGAAAGGCTTGATTCCTATTTATGATATCGATTCTCCCTACAGCTATGCCGCATTTCCATTAAAAGACGCGCATGATCCCTTGATAAATATTGAATTTACACTAACTATTCGCTTGAACTATGCAGACCAGCGTGGAGAATTGGAGAAAGTCCTGTGGGCTTGGCAAACCTTTGGTGGCATTGGGGCACGCACGCGGCGGGGCTTTGGGGTTTTGCAACGAATTGATAGCCAAGTTGATCACTATGCCTTTACTAATAAAGCTCAATTAGAACGACAGATCAAGGAGATTATTGGCAACCGCAGCTATTGGCCAAATGATGTTCCCCATCTTTCTGCCAAGATGCAATTACGCTTACTTAACCTCACGCAAGATCCTTTGAAGATTTGGGCTGATTTGCTCAAACGCTATAAAGAATTTCGCCAACAGCGCAACGAGAGCGATCAGCCAAACCGCCCAGGTCGCAGCCGTTGGCCAGAGCCAGATGCGCTGCGACGACTCACTCGCCAACGCTCACGCATGCATGAACGGCCAGTTAGCGAGCTTGATGCCTTCCCACGCGGCGAATTTGGCTTACCAATTATGTTCCATTTCAAAGATAGCGATGATCCGGTTGATTCAGAACTGCGACTCCAAGCCAGTTCAGACTTGAAACAACAGAAGGGTGATCGTTTTGCTAGCCCAATGCTGCTCAAGCCCGTCGCTTCAAATGGTCAACTTTTTGGATTAATCGCAGTACTTGAAGGCAGCACGCTTAATGGTCGGCAGCCAATTATCAAAAATCGCCGGATCACTGCTGCCGCAGTAACCATCGAAGTATCGGAGAATCAGGCTAGGACAATTGTTGATAATCATCGCCATCCCATCCTTACAACTTCCGGTGTTATTACTAGCTTTCTTGCAACGATAGAGGAAGAATAATGCAAACTCATCTCATTTTTGTGCATGCACTTTCGCCAATTCATGCTGGCACGGGCCAAAGCGTCGATGTGATTGACTTACCGATTGCCCGCGAAAAAGCCACCAATCTACCCTATATTCCTGGATCATCGGTCAAAGGGGTGATTCGTGATGTTTTTAATGCCGAACCTGATCAGAAAGATAGGATTTTTGGATCTGAACAACAGGCTGGCGATGCGATTTTTGCCGATCAACGCTTGCTGCTCTTGCCAATTCGCAGTTTGTATGGCACGTTTGCTTGGGTAACCTCGCCCTATGTGCTCAGCCGATTTGTGCGTGAGGCCCAAACCAGCAAGCTTCGGCCACCAGAAATTAAGCACAGTGAGTTAGCCTTAATTAGCCAAAATAGTGTATTAAGCTATCAACAAAAAGTCTACCTTGAAGATCTTGACCTTGAGGCAGGCCCAGATGCTGATGCTTGGGCTGGCTGGCTGGCTAGCCAACTGTTTCCCGATAAGCCCGATTGGCAAACAATTCTTAAAGAACGACTATGTATTGTGCCTGATGAGATTTTTAACTTCTTGGTGACCACCGCAACCGAAATTACCGCCCGCATCCGATTGGAAGATGATACAAAAGTCGTGAGAAAGGGCGGCCTTTGGTATGAAGAAGCCTTGCCTGCTGAAACAATCTTAGCTGGAATTGTGGCGATCAATGATCAAAAGGGCAATAACAATGCAGCAGAGGTTGGAGATGCACTTGATCAAGTCGCTAAACAAAAACTCATTCAATTTGGCGGCAATGCAACGGTTGGTCGAGGGTTGTGTCAACTTACGGTAGTGCGAGGAGATCATTAATGTCAAACCTAGAACGCCAAACCCTCGAGCAACGCTATGCAACCAAGGTTTACGAAAAAGCCAATGTTTACGGTGAGAAAACAAAAGAGGAACGCACACGCTATGGGAATTTAGCATTTAGCTTACCAATTATGATTCATAGCGCAGGCCTCGTCCAAGCGCTGCATTTTGCCAGCACCCGCAAAAAAGCTGAACAAAAACAGTTTTTACAAGATTTGGCTGAGATTTTAGAATTTAAGAATACGCAAGAATTACTTGATAAGAGTCGAACCGCCCAAATCACCGAATATATGCGCTTGACGCGGCAAACCTTGGCAGTGTTGGTTTGGTTCAAACGCTTTGCCCAATCGATCCTTGAGCTTGAGGCCAGTGATGTAACAGATTTAGCGAATGAGGGAGAATAATGCGACGAGACGCACTATCCCAAATCAAGTCAAGCGCTACAACTCATGCAGGCTTGTGGCTTGATCGATTTTTACCTAAAGCTGGCGCTGATGATCAGACCAAAGCTAAAGCCAGTTTGGTCGAGGAGGTAGCCGGGTTGAAAGTTCCAGAGCTTTATAACCGGGTTTACGAGCGCTGGAAAGCTAGTCTTGATCAGGATGATATTATGTGTCGCGAAGCCACGGTGCAAGGACGCATGATTGTGGGCTTGGGCAACACGAGTCCAATCGAAACGTCAATTTGCTTGCAGCATACGTATGGTGTCCCCTACATTCCAGGCAGCGCGATCAAAGGCTTGGTTGCGGCCTATGCGCGGCAGCAGCTTGGCGATGAATGGGCTAAGGGTTCAGAGACCCAAGCTGAAAAGCCGTTGAATGCCTACCAAACGATGTTCGGGCATCCTGAAAGTGCTGGCTATCTGACCTTCTTTGATGCCTTGCATATTCCCAATAGTAGCCAACCATTGGCAATCGATGTGATGACTCCGCATCATATGAGCTATCAGCAGGGCAATTTACAAGCGCCCACCGACTTCGATTCGCCCAATCCGGTGGCCTTTCTGAGTGCAACGGGTAGCTATTTATTTGCCATCGGTGGCGAAAAAGCGTGGGTCACGGCAGCTTTTGCAATTCTGGAAAAAGCCTTACTTGAATATGGCGTGGGGGCTAAAACCTCTAGTGGCTATGGCCGTTTGAAGTTGGCCCCACTGCCACCAGATCCGCTTGAGCAATTCAAAAACGATCTTGAGCGCTTGCCACAGCATCAATATAATAATCAAATTGGTCGTTTTATTGACCGCTGTAAAGCTTTACAAGACTCAAAATTACAAGTTAAAGCTGCTACTTTCATTCTTGAAAAAGTTCGCAATCATCCCCGTGCGAAAGATTTACTAACCAAGCCAAGGTTTACCGAATTAATCACATTTATTGAGCAGAATTCCTAGCTATAAACTAATCGAGCCACATGCACTTGGTATGTGGCTCTCCATTGATTCTTCATCAATCACCCTCAGCCGCCAAATGAGTTGGCAAGCCATCAATACTCACGAGATTTTTCTCGGCGCGATAATTTGCTAAGCCTTGTTCGCCCTTGGCCTCAGCCCAACGTAAGGCAGTATCGCGCTGCCCAACCAACTCCATCAAGGGCACGCCAAAACCACATGATGTTTGCACCCGCTCAATATCAGCCAGCACAATTTGGCGGATGCCTGGATAGTGCGGAAACTGCGCTAGCTCGGCTTCCCATTCGGCCATCGTCGGCACAATTACCCGCCCACGCCCATACAAACGCAAAATCCGTGGTGCTCCCACAAAGGCACAAAACATCAAAGTAATTCGGCCATTTTCTAAAATATGGGCTGAGGTTTCATTGCCACTGCCAGTTAAATCTAAGTAAGCAACCTGCTTGGGCGAGTGAATGCGTAGGCAATCCAAGCCTTTGGGCGATAGATTGACATGACCATCGGCAGCCAAGGGGGCACTCGCCACAAAAAATAGTGGTTGTTGGGCGATAAATGCCTGTAATTCAGCGGTTAGCTCAGGGTGTAATTTAGCCATTGAATTCTCCATCAAGCAATCAATCCTGCTAGCGCTTCAATTGTAGCGCGATCTGCAAATTATTCCCTCTTCGCAAGCAGCAAATTGAGCATTTACAAACAAATGTTTCAAAAACTCTTGACATGTGACCATTTAGTCACATATAATAGAGCTATGGAACAAGAACTTATCTTTCGTGCTTTGGCCGACCCATCACGGCGGCAGTTGCTTGATCTGCTATTTGAGCGCGATGGCCGCACGCTCAAGGAGTTAGAAGCGGCACTACCGATGACCCGTTTTGGGGTAATGAAACATTTACGGGTGCTTGAAGAAGCTAGCCTAATTGTCACCCGTAAAGTTGGCCGCGAACGCTTGCACTATCTCAATCCAGTCCCAATTCAACTTATTTCCGACCGTTGGATCAGCAAATATGCCGCAGCGCGAGTGATGGCCTTAGTTGATCTCAAAATGGCGCTAGAAGGAGGAAGTAGCATGACCACAGCAGCAAAGCCGAAGTTGGTCTATCAAACCATTATCCGAGCCTCACAGCAACAAGTCTGGGAGGCAATCACCAAGCCGGAATTTACCACGCGCTACTACTATGGCTGCGCAGTTGACACCAATTTAGCGGTTGGTTCAGCCTTCAACTACCAGCGTAGCAATGGAGCAGCGATTGTTGAAGGCCAAGTGGTTGAAGTCGATGCTCCCAATCGCTTAGTGCATACCTACCATTCGCTCTGGCCACCGATGAACGAAGATGCGCCAACCAAAGTAACGTGGGAGCTAGAAGCACTGCCAGGCGGCATCACCAAAGTTACGGTTGTGCACGAAGATTTCCAAGGCGAAACCGCTACCTACCAAGGGCTAAACAGCGGTGGCTGGACATGGATTCTGAGCAACTTGAAAACCTTACTCGAAACAGGTGAAGCCTTGCCCGAAGAATATTAAGCAGGCGTATAGGCCATAGCACGCTTGATAATTCATGTTTCACGCTTCAGCGGTCCACTTTTAGCGAGTCGTTGCTGGCGTTTTAGCAATCAGGAGCTTTGTTGAATGATTATTAACCAAGCGATGCTCTGGCGACAGTTCGACACGACGATCACCAACCTTGACCAGGCGATTAGCACTTGCCCCGATCACCTGTGGGAAAGCCAATTATGGCCAGACGAGCCAGAGCAATGGGTCGCGGCGGGCTTTTCGCGCTTTTGGTATCTGGCCTATCACACGCTCTTTTGGCTTGATCTCTATCTGACTGGAGCTGAAGAAGGCTTTATGCCACCAGCACCATTTGATTTGGTAGAAATGCAGGCCAACGAAAACCTTCCGCGCACCTATACTCGCGCTGAGTTACTTGCATATTTGGCTCATTGTCGCCAAGCCTGCCAAACCACGATCAACAATCTCTCAGCCGAACAAGCCTTGCGCAACTGTAGCTTTGCTTGGGGCCAAGTGCCATTTGGTGAGTTGTTGCTCTACAATTTGCGCCATGTTCAAGAGCATGCCGCCCACTTACACATGTTTCTTGGTATGCAGGTCAGCAAAGCCTAATTTCGAGTACAAAAAAAGAGTTGTCGCTTTTCAGCAACAACTCTAGTTGGTGAGCCGGGTGGGGATCGAACCCACGACCAGCGGATTAAAAGTCCGATGCTCTACCACTGAGCTACCGGCCCAACGCGTGGGAGTATAGCACACTCTTAATAAAATTGCAAATGATAAGGTTCACAAACTTTTTAATCTAATACAACCTGAGCGGCGCGGCCAATTTGGCCGCGCCGCTCTTTGTTTTTTATTGATGACGGGAAAGGGCTTCGGTGGTTGCTCCATCGCGGGATAGCACGTCGCGGTCAGGGCTGCCCCATTCGCTAAAGCCAACTTCGTCGGCTGAGACATTCAGGGCTTGCGCTGCAATAAAATCAGCCAAGTAGGGCGCAATTCGACCTTCACGAACGCCTTCATCCAAAGTAGAGATCAACTCAACAGTACCCATTGTTCCTCCTTATGTTGGTTGTTTGCTGCCGTCATCACCTTCTCCACTCTGGCTTAAATCAACTCAATCGCCAAGGCAACGGCTTCGCCACCACCTAAACAGAGGGTCGCGAGGCCACGCTTGCCACCACGTTCTTGCAAGGCATACACCAGCGTCGTCAAGACACGTGCACCGCTTGCTCCAATCGGGTGACCCAAAGCAACCGCCCCACCATTGACATTCAAGCGATCCCAATCGATCTTGAGGTCGTGGCCGTTGGCAAGAGCTTGGGCTGCAAAGGCTTCATTGAATTCATACAAATCATAATCGGCCAAGCTGGTATTGGTTACTTCAAGCAACCGGCGCACGGCAAAGGCTGGGGCGGTAAAGATTTCAAGTGGTTTCACACCAGCTTGGGCATAGCCAGTGATTCGTGCTAGTGGTTTGGCTCCCAGTTGTTGGGCTTTGGCCATGCTTGCCACCACCAAGGCCGAAGCTCCATCAGTAATGCCAGGCGCGTTGCCAGCGGTAACTGAGCCATCAGCTTTGAAGGCGGGTTTTAGTTTGGCCAAGGCTTCAACCGTGCTATCGGCGCGAACTGGCTCATCAGTATCAAAAATGGTTGCGCCTTTGCGGCTTTTGAGTTCAACTGGCACAATTTCGTTTTTGAACGCGCCACGGGCAATCGCAGCTGCTGCTTTGCGATGTGAATTGTAAGCAAATTCATCTTGCATTTCGCGGCTAACATTGCAAGCAGCGGCCACCCACTCGGCTGAATTGCCCATGTGATGATGCTCAACTGCACACCACAAGCCATCATGGACGACCGCATCTTGAATTTCGCCGTTGCCAAGGCGATAGCCAAAGCGGGCTTGAGGCAAGAGGTAGGGCGCTCGCGACATGTTTTCCATGCCACCAGCCACAATCACATCAGCATCGCCAGCTTTGATCATGCTGGCTGCCAACATCACGGCCTTCAAGCCTGAACCACAGACTTTATTAATGGTCAGGGCGCTCACGCCATCGGGCACACCAGCACCCAAAGCCGCTTGTCGCGCAGGTGCTTGACCCAGGCCCGCCCCAACCACATTACCCATAATCACTTCATCAACAACATCGCCGTTGATTCCAGCTCGCTCCAACGCGGCCTTAATTGCGATCGCACCGAGTTGAGGCGCAGTTAAATCAGCGAGGCTTCCGCCAAATTTGCCAATTGGCGTGCGGGCAGCACTCAACAACACCGGTTCGCGCTCGTTGCTCATGGGGCCATACTCCTTGATTTTGAACTAGCTAAAAGCCAGCAGCGCCGTTGCCACTGGCTTGTCTATTCAATAATTGTTCACTATCTTACCATAAAGTGTAGGAGCGATCTAGGTTAAATTTCACTCGCTAAAGCCTTCGCGCCAACGTTCAACCACGCCACGGCAGCGCCGCCCCAAGCGTGCCCGTAAGTTAAACAATTCGTTGACGGTTAAGCCCTCAGCTTGGGCCAAGGCCGAAATATTGGTTTGCTCAAACAAGAGTTCATTCCATAAACGCTGGGCAACCGCATACAGCGGGTCATCATCCATTGCCACGACAACCTTGAAAATTTCGCGTTTCAGTTGACGTAACATCACCAGATCATCAACCGCTGGATCAGGCGCGACTAAGCTATCTTGCTGAAATTGGCTTTGGCTTAAATAATAAACTTGCTGGGTTGATAGATTCGGCATATCAGCATGCTGCTGATTAAATCCCATTCCACCACGTTTCAAGGCATTGGTAGCCCGTCGCCACTGCAACACGGCTCGCCGCGTTATCTGATAAATATAGGTGCTTAGTCGCGCTTCAAAGCGAAATTGGTCAAGATTTTGGATCACATCAGCATAGGCGCAGACATCTGGTGAGCGATCATCAAGGTAAAGATCATCAACACCGAGCACATGGCGTTGCTTTAAACAGTGCATAATATACTGATACACTTGGTGGCAGACCGCTTCATGCTCAGGATGCAGTGGATCAAGCGCCGCTTGAACTGTCGCATAATCATGCCAAAGATTAATCGTTATATCAGTTAATGTAGCGTTTGTAGCATGTTGACTATAGTGGGCAAGTAATTTTGCTAAGTGATTGTGTTGTTTTGGGGTTAAATTCCAATCTTGGGCAATTGCGACGGTTGCGACAAGCGTCAAATATTGTTTATGCGAGTTCATTCTGGCCTCCACCATTGTCTAGTGTGTCGCGCTCGATTGACACAGCTATACCTTAGCGAAGGCCATGCGACAGCCATGCGACAATTTTTGAGCTAAAAGCTTGTCGCAGCCAATAAAAAAACAGCGCCAACCAAAATTGGTCAGCGCTGTTCGATCAATTCAATCGATTAACTAGAAGCCATATTCACGCCAGCGTTTGGTCACTCGATCCACAATCGATTGGGTCATGCGAATGTCCTGAGGCCATTCGCGGGGGAACCGATCAATATCTTGGCGCTTGCGGGTGGCATCAATCCCCATTTTGTGGCCGTAAGCAAAGTGATCAGCCGAGTGATCGAGGGCATCAAGTGGCCCTTCCACAATCACCGTATCACGCTGCGGATCAACGTTCGATGTGACATGGAACAGCACTTGGTTCATATCCTGCACATCAATATCTTCATCGACCACAATAATAAATTTGGTCAGCGACATGAGCATCAAGCCCCACAAGCCATACATTACTTTACGTACTTGGCCAGGGTATTTTTTCTTGATGCTGACTACCAACAGATTATGGAATGTACCTTCGGCAGGCATATTGACATCGATCACCTCAGGCACGACCAACTGCATCAATGGCAAGAACAAGCGCTCGGTCGCTTTGCCCAGCCAATAATCTTCTTGCGGTGGATAGCCCACAATTGTCGTGGGATAAATTGCATCCTTGCGCATGGTAATTGCGGTCAAGTGCATCACAGGATATTGATCGGCCAGCGAATAGTAGCCAGTATGATCGCCGAATGGTCCTTCAAGCCGACTTTCGCTGGGGTCAACATAACCTTCGAGAATAATTTCGGCATTGGCGGGCACTTCCAGATCGATCGTTTTACATTTGACCATCTCAACCCGTTCGCGCCGTAACCAACCAGCCAACATAATTTCGTCGATGCCTGGTGGCAACGGAGCCGAGCCAGAGTAGATCGTGGCATAATCGCCGCCAATCGCCACGGCAACCGGCAGTTTTACCCCGCCTTTGCGCAGCGCCTCGCGTTGATGTTCAGTGCCACCTTTGTGAATTTGCCAGTGCATGCCAACGGTTTTTTCATCGTAAACCTGCACTCGATACATGCCTACATTGCGAATACCTTTGTAGGGATCGCGTGAAATCACCGTGGTCAGGGTGACGTAGCGGCCACCATCATCAGGCCAGCATTTCAAAATTGGCAATTTATTCAAATCAATTTGGTCGCCAGTCCAAACAATATCTTGACAGGGAGCGCTGGCAACCGTTTTAGGCCGATAGCGCACAAGTTCCGAAAGCTCGCTGACTTTTTTAAGCTTATCGAAAACGCCTTCGGGAACTTCAGGCTTGACCACGCTAGCCAAACGGGCCCGCAGATCGTCAAGCTTTTCTAAGCCCAAGGCCCAAGCCATGCGCTGCTCAGTGCCAACTCCATTGATCAAAACTGGTATGTCTGAGCCAATTACATTTTCAAATAATAAAGCGACATTGCCTTGACCTTGCTTCATTTTAGAAACACGGTCGGTAATTTCAGTGATTTCAAGATCAGCCGAAACTGGCGTTTTGATCCGTTTCAATTCGCCGCGCTTTTCCAAAAACGCGATCCATTCGCGTAAATCGCTGAACGTCGTTGGTATTTTTGCTGCCACAATAACGCTCCATTGCAGATGCTGCTCACAAATCTTTGTGCATTGTATCACGATTTACGCAAGCTTTGCCGCGCTGGATGAACACGCTAGCTTCTGATAGCGGTGTGGTGATATTCGGTAAGCTGACTGAGTAGATGATGTAGGAAAGAGGCTAGCCAGCAGAGTTTTAGATTTTAACGCAGAGGCGCAGAGTGATGAGGAGCTAGGGGTCAGAGATTAGCTCATCAGAGTTTAGATTTTAGCGCAGAGGCACAGAGCATATGAGGCTATTGGCAACCGGAAGCTAAACCATAAACCCCTATCGCCAAAAGCCCATAGTCTCATCCTTTATTCCTCTACGGCGAAAACCTTGATTGGCTGATAGCCGGTTTCGCGCAATACGGCAATCGCTACTAATTGGCCTGCTTGATCGAGCAATCCAACCCGTTCAACCTGGCTATCAACCTGCACGACTCGGCCCATGCGCACATCCGCCACAGCCGCATCAGCCAAATTAATTAATGGCCAGTTGGCAAGCGCTGCCTGTGGTGGCAATAAAGCTGCGGCAAAAGCCTCAGGCTGTTGATCAAGTTTGGCCAAGCTAATGCTGTTGCTCAAATCAAAGGCTCCAGCGCGGGTACGGCGTAAGGCAGTTAAATGCGCACCACAACCAAGCAATGCTCCAATATCACGGGCAATCGCTCGAATATACGTGCCTTTGCTGCAATCGACAGCAATTGTTAATTGTTGGGCATCCCATGCCAAGAGATCAAGTTGCTCAATGGTGATTGGGCGGGCTGGTAATTCAATATGCTTGCCTTCGCGGGCATATTCATACATGCGCTTGCCATCAACCCGAATTGCCGCATATTGGGGTGGCACTTGCTCGATCGCGCCGCGAAATTGGCTAAGTACGCTTTCAATCAAAGCTGGATCAAGCGTGGGAATGGGTGCTTCGGCGATCACCGCGCCCTCAGCATCGTCGCTATCGGTGGTAATGCCAAGCCGCAGGGTTGCAGTATAGGCTTTACGCTCTTCCTCAAGCAGATATTCTAGCAAGCGCGTGGCGTTACCCAAGGCGATCGGCAGTACGCCTGTTGCCATGGGATCAAGCGTGCCGCCATGACCAACCCGTTTCTGACGAGCATTACGTTTGACCACCCGCACCACATCGGTCGAGGTTATACCTTGAGGTTTATCGATGTTTAAAAATCCATGCACCATATACAACAATGGCCCGTTGATCAACGAGCCATCAACCTTTCTATTAATTTAGGCTAAGGCCGCTCGTAATTCATTTAATACCAAATCGCGAGCTTCGGTCAAACCCATTTGCAAGGTTGCGCCAGCCGCCTCGCGATGGCCGCCACCGCCCAGCGCATGGGCCACGCTGCCAACATCTATGCCTGGCTTCGAGCGCAAACTGATTTTGACCGTGCCATCACGTCGCTCTTTAAACAGCACATAAGCTTTGGCGGTGGCTACGCGGCTGAGATAGGCGGTAATTTCATCGCCTGCCTCATCATCAGCCCCGGTACCTTGTTGCATGGCTTGGGTAAATTCAGTCCAGATGATATCGCCTTCATCGTGCATGCGCTCTATCGCTAAGCCCAAAGCTTTGGCATGGGCAAACGGCTTGCCATACATCATCGAACGCATCACATCATTTAAGCGCCCACCAACTGCCAACAAATCGGCGGCCACCCGCAAGGTGCGCGGGCTAGTGTGGGCGGTCTGGAAACTTTGGGTATCAGTCACCAAGCCCATCAACAAGGCTGTGGCGGTTTCAGCATCAATCGCTTGATTCCAAGCATGGGCCAGCAACCCCAAGATTTCGCAGGTTGCCGCTGCCTCGGTCATGACTAAATTTAAAAAGCCCTCACCGCTGTTGGTGGCATGGTGGTCGATTACCAATAGCGGACGCTGAGTCAAATAGGCGCGTTCAGCACTAAAAATCGGTTCAATTCGCGAGATGCTGCCAGTATCGACTAACACCACTAAATCAACATCGTCGGGCAAGCTTGCGCCCTGGTTATAGACCCCAACTTCGGGAGCATCGGGCAACACCACCGCCAAACTTGGCAGATCGGTTGGCAAAACCATGGTTACCCGACAGCCCATCGCCCGTAGGATGCGGGTTAGCCCGATGCTCGAACCAACTGCATCGCCATCAGGATTGATATGCGAGGTAACCAAAATGTGGCGTGCGGCGGTCATGGCTTCACGCAAGGCTGGAGCCGCTTGTTGAATAGTGGTATACAGCATCGTGGTATCCTTATTCGTCGTCTAGTTTGGGTGGATTAACCCGCCGTTCCTCATCGACTTGGTTAAACAGCGTGTCCATATATTGACGGGTATCAATCGTCACGTCAAGATGGAAATGTAACTCAGGCACGGCCCGCAGTTTCATCTGTTGGCCAAGCTCACGCCGTAAAAAGCCCTTGGCTCGATCAAGCGTTGCCAGCGAATCTTTACGGGCGGTATCATCGCCCATCACGCTCACATTAATATTGGCATGATACAAATCTGGGCTAACATTGACGCTGGTGAGGGTTACAAACCCCAAGCGTGGATCTTGAATTTCAAATTGAATCGCGTTGCTCAAAATCGTTTTGATTTCTTCGGCAACTTGTTCAACTCGTTTGTTTTTTGCCATAACAGTCACTCCCACGGTAGTGATAATGCAGAATGGAGACAAACACATCTGCTGTCGCCAACAGATCTATTTGTCTCCACGCTAAGGTTTATTTCAGCTTACGAGGTGCGAATAATCTTTTCCTTGCGATAGAATTCCATGGTATCGCCAGTTTCGATGTCGTTGAAGCCATCGATCTGAATCCCACATTCATAGCCTGAAAGCACTTCGCGCACATCGTCTTTGAAACGGCGTAGCGAGCCAATCCGACCATCGTGCAACACGACCCCTGAGCGCAAGACCCGTACCAATGAGTTACGGGTAACTTTACCGTCGATCATCATCAAGCCAGCCACAACTTCGCGTGAGGGCAAGCGGAAGGTATTGCGCACTTCGGCAAAGCCATCGGTTACTTCCTTGATCTCAGGATCGAGCATCCCGATCATGGCCTTGTTGAGGTCTTCGATCAATTGGTAAATGATGTTGTAGAAGCGAATATCAATCCCGTTGGCTTCAGCGCTGCGGCGTGCAGCAGCATCGGGCCGTGCATTAAAGCCAATGATAATTGCATGCGAAGCCACCGCCAAGCTCACGTCTGATTCGCTGATTGTGCCCGTACCACGGTGCAAAATCTTGATTTGAATCTCGCTTTGTTTCTCGTTCAACTGCGCCAATGAGTGTTCAATTGCGCCAATTGAGCCTTGCACGTCGGCTTTGAGAATAATATTGAGATCTTTGATTTTGCCCGCTTGAATTTGTTTGTAAACTTCATCAAGCGTGGTAGCTTTGCCAAGCTGATTAGCCATATGCTCCATCTGGCGTTGGCGTTGGCGTACTGTCGCGACTTCACGGGCAATCCGTGGGTCATCAAGCACTTGCAAAATATCGCCAGCTTGTGGCACTTCCGAAAGCCCGATGATCGAGACTGGCGTGGCTGGCTCAGCGGTACGAATCCGGCGGCCAATGTCGGTAAACATTGCGCGAATCTTGCCGTGAGTTGCGCCGACCACCACAATATCATCTTGGCGCAACGTGCCGTTTTGAATCAGCACGGTTGCGACAGGACCACGACCCTTGTCAAGCTCAGCTTCAACGATTGTACCGATCGCTGGTTTATCGGGGTTGGCCTTCAATTCTTGCAAATCGGCCACCAACAACACCATATCCAGCAACCCATCGATATTTTTCTTGTGCTTGGCCGAAATTTCGACATCGGGCACATCGCCGCCCCACGATTCGGTAGTTACACCTTCGCCAGCAAGTTGTTGGCGCACGCGGTCGGGGTTGGCTCCAGGCACATCGATTTTGTTGATGGCGACGATCATTGGCACACCAGCCGCTTTGACGTGGGCAATCGCCTCAGCCGTTTGCGGCATCACACCGTCGTCGGCAGCTACCACCAAAATAACAATATCGGTAACCGTGGCTCCTCGCGCCCGCATTGCGGTAAACGCTTCGTGACCAGGGGTATCCAAGAACGAAATTTTGCGGCCATGGATTTCAACCTGATAGGCACCGATGTGCTGGGTAATCCCGCCAGCTTCGCCTTCAGCCACGCGGGTTGAGCGCACAGCATCGAGCAATTTGGTCTTACCGTGGTCAACGTGACCCATGATCGTGACGACTGGTGGGCGGGTTTTGAGATTTTCGGCAGTTTCAGCTCGCAGCGCATCGCCAATATCATCAACCAAGCCAGCCATCCGTTCAGGCACATGCTCGCTGGTTTCGATATCAAACTCGGCGGCAATTACAGCGGCAGTTTCATAATCAAGCTGCTGATTAATATTCGCCAAAATGCCTTGCTTGAGCATTTCTTTAATAATGTCGGCTGCGCCAACGCTCAGTGCTTCGGATAACTCACGCACCGTCATCACCGGCCCAAGCTCAACTGGGCCACGTGGGCGAGCAGGGGCAACTGGGCGAGCCATAATCGGCGTGCCCCGGCCACGACCGCCTTGCTGATTGTTGTTTTGGCCACGGCCACCGCTGCCACGCGGTGGAACACCACCGCTGCCACGCGGTGGAACGCCACCGCCACCACCGCCGCCACCACGGTTACCACCTGGGCCACCGCCACCACGGCTTTGGTTATTATTGCGGTTGCCACCGCCACCACCACCACCACCGCCACCAGATCGGTTACGGTCGTCTTCGCCGCTACGGGCAGGGCGAGCACCACCAGGCGATTGCGGTCGATTGCGGTTACCACCGCCACCGCCACCACCGCCACGGTTGCCACCACCGCCACCGCCGCCGCCACGGTTACCACCGCTGCCGCCGCTACTAGCGGAGAAGCCTTCACGGCCAGATTTGCGATTGTTTGCGCGATCACTTACGCCATCGCGAGTATTTTTTTGAGAAACTGGCATCTATGGTCCTCCTAATACCCAACACCAAGTGGGTGTTGAGGTTTGGGAAGCCGAAGCCAGAGGCGAAGGCAGTGATGCGGCTTAGTTCATCGCAGCCTCCACCGCTGGTTCAGCATCGGGAAATTGATCAGCAATCGTTTGGAGTGCCTGCTGATCAATCGCGCTCAATTCAACGCGCAAGGCTCGTTCTAAAGCCCCGCGTTTCAGCGCATTCGTCCAACATGGGCGTTCAGCACAGAGATATGCACCACGGCCCGCTTGCTTGCCGCTTGGATCGACCACAACACTTTGGTCGGCCAAGCGCACAAGACGTACCAACTGACGTTTACTCTCGGTACGCCGACAAGCAACACACATGCGCTGTGGCACATGGCGTGGGCGCGGCGACTGCTTTTGAGCAGCCATAGGCTATGCCTCGGTATCCGTCTCGTCGCTGTCACCAGCCTCATCATCGATGATATAGCTAGCAATCAGCTTGTCATTGAAATAAATATTGAGTTTTTGGGCGGCGGCTCGCAACGCGACTTCTTCGCCAATCAGTTCAACTGGCAAGGGGCCATATTGTCGGCCTTGATAGGTGACCAAGGAATCGACCCGCACCTTGCGCGTTTCGACTTTGGCAGTTGAAAGCGCTGCTTCTTGCAGCATTTGTTCCGACGCGGCAGCCTCACGCGCTTCAGCAGCAGCACGTTCTTCCTCTAAGAGTGAAGATGCGCTCTTGATGTCGATGCGCCAGCCAACCAGTTTGGCTGCCAAACGAACGTTTTGGCCCTCCTTGCCAATTGCCAACGACAATTGTTTATCTGGCACGACCACCGTGGCCGTTTTTTCGCCTTCATCAAGATGAACTTCGACGACTTGGGCTGGGCTGAGAGCGTTGGCAATAAATACCCGCATATCAGCGCCCCATTGCACCACGTCGATTTTCTCGCCGTTTAGTTCATTCACAATATTTTGAATCCGAATCCCGCGCATGCCCACGCACGAGCCAACCGGATCGATGCCTTCTTGGCGGGCATGCACGGCGACTTTCGAGCGTAAACCTGGCTCACGGGCGATCGATTTAATTTCAACTGTGCCGTTGTAGATTTCGGGCACTTCCATTTCAAACAAGCGTTTGATCAAATCTTTGTGGGTGCGCGAAGCTACCAAGCGTGGGCCACGTGGATCATCACGGCGAGCTTCCATCAAATAGACTTTGAGGCGCTGACCATGGCGATAATTGTCGTGGCTAATTTGCTCTTTTTGGGGCAAAATCGCTTCAGCTCGCCCAACTTCTAAAATCACGTTGCCTTTGGCGGTGCGCTGCACTGTGGCAGTCACGATTTCGCCTTCACGATCAAAGTATTCGCCATAGATATGGTCGCGTTCAACTTCTTTGATCCGTTGCAACACTACCTGTTTGGCGGTTTGGGCGGCAATCCGTCCAAAATCGTCGGGAGTGCTTTCAACGTAAACCGTTTCGCCAATTTCAACATCGGCGCGAACGTTACGGGCATCTTCAATGTCGATTTCGAAGCGATCATCCATCACTTCATCGACGACTTGCTTTTCAGCGTAAACCCGAATCCGTCCAGTATTTGGCTCTAATTCAATCTTAACGTCAACTGGTGGTGGATTACTGCCCAAATAACGCCGATAGGCAGAAATTAAGGCTTGTTCGACAACATCCTGCACCGACTCGCGGGGAATGCCACGTTCAGCGGCAATCTGTGAAATAGCTGCGTAAAAATCACTTTTCATATCTAGCCTCGCTTAGGGGGTGCAGTGGGTCAGGCATCAGCATAATACCTGCTTTGATCG
Source organism: Herpetosiphon gulosus (assembly GCF_039545135.1). Lineage (NCBI taxonomy): Bacteria > Bacillati > Chloroflexota > Chloroflexia > Herpetosiphonales > Herpetosiphonaceae > Herpetosiphon > Herpetosiphon gulosus. The sequence continues at coordinate 20,021 of NZ_BAABRU010000033.1, forward strand.
AGCCACCCTGCGTTGGTTAACATTGCTGACAAGAAGAAACGTGGGGGACACCCACGTTTCGGTCTGTGTACTTCATTCTGGTTACAGTATATCACTACCACCAAGCCCGTGCAACCTAGGGAGTTGGAGCCGGATAGGCTTGTGGCGCTGGGTACTGGGCTGGCTCCAAGGTCGGTTCGCCGACCACATTACCCTCGACTGGGGTTGGGTAGGCCGCAGGAGTTGCCGCCGGAGCGGCGCTGGTTGGTTGGCTGACCACTGGCGCGGTGGTCGGGGCCGAACCCGTAGTTGAACAACCAGCTAAGATTGCCAAAACTAAGAGACTAGCCAAAATTTGTTTGCGCATCTGTAAGAACCTCCATGGGTTTCAATCGCAGGTTATGCTACCGTAGCGGAGATAAAAAGTCAAAGCTTTGGTTTAACTACGCTTAATCTTTCACACCATGCTGTAAGTGCCAATCAGCCCCCAACAAACCAAACACAGCTGTATCGGTAAAACGTTGCTCAACCAGATCAAAATAGTTTTCGCGTAGCAGCCCTTCTTGGTGAAAGCCAAGTTTTTCGAGCACCCGCCGCGAACCATGATTAAGTGGATGAATCTGAGCTTCAATGCTATGCAATTTGAGCGTTTCAAAGCCGAATTGAAGCATAACTTGCAACGCCTCGACCATAATGCCTTTGCCCCACCAAGCGGCGGCCAATTCGTAGCCAATTTCGGCCCGGGCATGCTCGCTCATAAAACGCCAAAAACCAGCTGAGCCAAGCCATTCGCCAGTTTCACGCAAGGTTATCGCCCAACGGACACCAATTTTTTGTTCAAATGATTGGCTCATGTTGCGCAAACGGCGTTCGGCTTGCTCCGGCGCTTCCATTGGCAATTGGCCAAAATAGCGCAGCACCTGCGGATCTGCCATAATCGCAAAAACTGCATCACGATCGGTTAGTACGGGCTGGCGTAACACCAAACGCTCAGTTTCCAACAACGGGAATTGGGCTAAAGCACGCGCTAAATCAAGCATAGCACCTCAAATCTAGGCCGATTAACAACAATGACGAAACTCCAAGGAGCTTCGTCATTGCTCGATTGTCGATTTAGCAGTTTAGGCGCGTTTTTTGATCAACACTTTATCAATGCGCCGACCATCCATATCGATCACTTCAACATCGTATTCATCCCAAGTTACATGATCGCCAACGTTGGGCAAACGATGTAGCTCGTTCAACACATAGCCAGCAATCGTCACAAAGTCATTCGCGTCGTTAATTGGAATATTCAAGCGGGTTGCAATCACTTCGTATGATTCCGAGCCGTCGATTAGCCATGAGCCATCATCACGTTTGACCATGGTTTGTTCTTCGTTGGAATCATATTCATCGCGAATATCGCCAACCAATTCTTCGAGCACATCTTCGAGGGTCAAAATCCCCGAAATTTGGCCATATTCATCAACAACCAAAGCCATATGCGAGCCAGTTCGCCGAAACAGGGTCAACATCTTGGAAACTGGTTCGTGCTCCAGCACATAGGTTGGCGGGCGCACTAGTTCGCGCAATTGACGTTGATCGTTGCCGAGCATTGAAGGCAACACATCCTTAATATAGATCGTCCCAATCGCTCGATCAAGCGAATCGCCCTCATAAACTGGCATGCGCGAATAGCCATGTTCAACCGCAATCCGCGTAATTTCGGCCAAAGGCGTGTTGGCGCTCACCGCCACTACATCGGGCCGTGGAGTCATCAACATGCGTGCTGTACGATCCGAAAAATCAAACACGCGCGAGATCAAGGCCTCTTCGTGTAGGGCGACTGTGCCGCCAGCCCGACCTTCGCGGGTCATATACAAAATATCATCTTCAGTCACACTGGAATCTGGTTTTTTGTTCTGGCCAATGATCGTCAGAATCACGGTTGATGAAGTGGTCAGCACCCAGACAATTGGGCGGGTTAACCACGAAAGCCAAGCCAGCAGCGGTGCTAAATTACGGGCAATCGCATCGGCATGGAGCAATGCTAAGCGTTTGGGCACAAGCTCACCAATAATCAACGAAAGATAGGTGATGAGCAGCACAACCACCGTAAATGCAATTGAATCGGCATAGGGAGCGAGCGCAGGAACCGTTTTAAGGTATTCGGCAAAGGGCTTGCTAATGTTAGCGCCCCCAAAAGCTGCTGCAAACGTACCAATTAATGTGATGCCAACTTGAACCGTGGCTAATAAACGATCAGGTTGGTCGGCGAGTTGCAGGGCTTTCTTTGCCCGAAGATCGCCATCGGCGGCTTGTTGTTCTAAGCGAGAACGCCGCGCCGAAACCATGGCTAGCTCCGATGCAGCAAAAACCCCGTTGGCAACCAGCAATACCAAGACAATTCCTAGCTCGCTGGCTATGTCACTTAGCATTCAATTGTTCCTTTCTCATAAAATAAAATAGTTACAGCGTTTGGGTAATAGTTGATTAAGTTAGCAATGCAGTGGGTTGTCTCATCCTTAATCAAGGATAGCTTGTTAATACTACCTTGGTTGATCACCACCCTTCCGTCCCGCCTCAAGGCGGGAGACGCAGGGGGATTAAAGCCCCCTGCACCCCCTTAAGCACAATTAGGGGCCGAACCACATTTATCAAATGTATGGTTCTCCCTCGCTTGGTCGGCGGGCGAGGGGTGAAGGCATCTATGACACATACATCCTATTTTCAACAGCGCTGTATTATCACAAATTGTACCATTGTCTGGCCTTCACCTTAACACATGTTTCCCCTCGTTTAACTAGCTAAATCTAAGAATCATTCTCGTTTGACAGATACATTAGCGCGACGTATACTCTGCCAATCACAATAAAAACTGTTTTTTCAGTATTAACCGATTTAATTACATGCTTTGGCATTTGGAGGTTTCTGGCTCATGTATCGTTGGCTTTGTGCATTAACCCTTGTGGCAGTTCTCGCTGGCTGTGGCGCTGAAACTGCTCCTACCACTCAACCAACCCAAGCACCTGCTGCTGGCGACCTTGGGGCAATCAAGACCTATCTCTTGGGCAAAACTGGCGATTTGATCACCAGCACCACCGCTTTGGAAACCGCTAGTCAGCGCTATTATGATTTGGCCAAAGCTGCCAATTTTGATTATGCAACCCTCTGGAGTGGCAAACAAGCTGAAGTTGGCACTGCATTAAACGATGCCAAAGCCGCTTGGTTGAAATCCAGCCCTACCTACGAACAAATGGAAGGGATCGTTGCAGGCGTCAGCAATTTGGCCGATTTTGATGTGACGCTTGACGCTGGTGCTTCAGCACAAGAAGGCGGCGATAGCGTGGTTAATTATGATTTGACGTTGGCTGATGGCCGCACAATTGCCAAGCCTGGTAATTTGTTTGGCGTAACCGAAAGCACGCTCTGGGGCACTTACGATGCCTTCCGCGTTACCGATGTTGAAGCTGATATCAATGGCAATGGCACGCTAGAATTTGGCGAAGCCTTGCCCGAAGCCAATGTGCTGTTGGCCGCCGCCCAAAAGCTCAAAACCACCGCAACCGAGCTTGATACTGCTGCCAAGGCCTGGGAACCAACCGACACCGATGCATTTAGCGCTTTGGTGGTGATGGTGCCAACCATGAACGAATATTTCGATTCGTGGAAGAACTCGCGCTTTGTTGCTGGCGATAGCAGCACCCAACGCGATTTTGTGGCAATCTCACGCTTGGCCGATATTGGCGATATTTTGGGCAGTTTGCAAGTGGTGTATGATAGCCTTAGCCCCAAAGTTGCCGCCCTCGATGCCGACCAAGATCGCCAAATCAAAACTAATTTGCAAGCGTTGCGTGATTTTGTGGCCGATGTCTATAAAAAAGAGCAAAATGGTCAACGCTTTACAGGCGAGGAAGCCGATTTGCTTGGTGCTGAAGCTCAAAACCGTGCTGATGCAATTACGGGTCAAGTTAGCCAAATTGCTGCTCGCTTGAATGTTAAAATCAGCGAATAATCTGATTATTCTAAACATGAAATAGGTTCGCGAACGGATTAACAAATCCTCGTAAAATAGATATGCTGGCTACACCACAGTTATATCTAGGCTAGCAATGAGCAAGAAGTTGCAACGGAGTAAGGTTGATGGAGCTGGGTGTGCGTCCCTCCATTAAGCAGCAAAGGGCGTGAACTGTTGGCATACAGGTCACGTCCTTTGTCGGTTTACTGTGCTGTTGCCCGACGTGAGCAGCAGCAAATCACATTTTTAGGAGCTTGTATGTGGTTGCGTCGTTTTTTGCTGGCGTTGGTTGTCGCTTTATTGCCATGGTCGGCCATGGCAGCCGAACCATCACCAGCCCAAGCCAGCGAATCGGTGCGTTCGTTGCTGGTGCAAGCCCAATTGATTCTCACCAATGATCCTGCCAAAGCCCAAAGCCTACTCAATGATGCCCAAGCCTTGTATGATCAGGCACTGGCTAAAGATTTAACCAATTTAGCGCCCCAACAGGCTACTGAAATCAGCACACGCTGGGCCGATTTAACCCAAGCCTTGAAAAACCAAGATGTCGCCGGATTTGCCCAACAACGGGCTTTGCTCTGGACGCATTTGCTCAAAGCCAGTTATGCGATTGTTGGGCAAGCGATTGACAGCGGCAAGCCGGAGCAAGCACTACAATGGTTGCCAGTGCGCGAATTTCGCAATGCCACCCGTTTTTCGCGACCCAACGGCGATGCGGCTCGGGCAATCGAGCAATGGAAACAAGCAGCCTACAGCGCTGCCGATGCCCGCACTGCCCTTGATGCCGATTTGTTGGATACCTATCAAGCTAAACTGAATGAAAGTTTGCGCACCTTACGCAGTGCTGCCCAAAAAGGCAATTTAATTCAACAAGCCGAAGCTGGGGCAGCGATTCAAGGCTATTTCGCTATTTTAGAGCCAGCCTATCGTAGCCAATATCCCGAGCAGGCCGATACGGCTTTGGTCAATGCCGAAAACTTGCGCCAATCAGCGCTCAGCAACAACCAACTTGAAGCGGCAATTAGCACTTTTGAAGGCTCGCTAAGCGGTTTTCGGGCAGCGCCACTTAGCCCAGCCGAGCAAGTCCGCCGCGCTGGCCAATTACGCCGTTTCTTAAGTTTGGTTCCAGTTGAATATGAACGGGGCGTGCGCAACGGCGAAGTTACGCTGGATCTCGAAATTCAAGAGGCGACGACCTTTCGCAATGGCGCAGCCGCTGCCTTTAGCGATCTCGAAAGCCTTTTGATTGCAATTGATCCTAGTAAAACCCAACAAGTTGCCAGCGATCTGCGTGAGCTTGAAACGATTCTGACCGCTGCGGCCCAACGTACTAGCGTGGCCGAGCCAGATGTAGTTCAAGCCAAAGTCGATCATATCACCACAACCTTGGCCGAAATTATGCCCGCCGATTGGCAAAAATCCAGCCTTGAAGGCGATTTTGATGTGATCGCTTCGATGCTTGATCAGATGGAAAATGCGGTGGCTGGCGACCAATATGATTTGGCTGAATCGGCTCGTTTGGAAGCCTACGCTGTGTTGGAATCTGGCCCAGAAGCCCGTTTGATTGTATTTGCGCCTGAATATAAAGCGCCCATTGAAAACCTTTTTTGGTATGGCAAAGATGAGTTTACTGGCCTGGCCGAATTGATTCGCCAAAAAGCTTCGCTCAGTGATATTCGTGCTAGCCGCCAAGCCTTGGATAAACAATTAGATCTAGCTCAAGATGCGCTTGGTGGCTCTAGTACACCCGAAGCGGTGGCAACCAGCGCCGCCGTGATTGTGTTTCGCGAAGGCTTAGAGGCGGTGTTGATTTTGGCTTCGTTGTTGGCGAGCCTCAAAGTTGGTGAACAACGCGGCTATCGCAAACCAATTTGGATCGGCGCAGGCCTCGCTATGCTTGCGACAGCCCTAACGTGGGTGCTGGCTCGCGGCTTGATCAACGAACTAATTCGGCGTGGTGATCAAGAAAAGATCGAAGCGATTGTTTCATTAATTGCCATTGCCGTGCTGTTGTTAATTACCAACTGGTTTTTTCACAAAGTCTACTGGACGGGCTGGATGGCCAATTTTCATGCCCAAAAGCGCCGGATTATTGGTGGCAAGGCTGGGCTGTGGCTCGGTTTGATCACCTTGGGCTTTACCAGCATCTACCGCGAAGGCGTTGAAACTGTGCTCTTTTTGCAAGCGCTCGTGCTCGAAGCCAGTACCCAAGTGGTGTTAGCAGGTGTGGCCATGGGGCTTGGTGGCACAGCTTTGGTTGGCGTGCTGGTCTTTGGGCTGCAAGCCAAATTGCCGCACAAGAAGATGCTAATTGTAACTGGGGTGATGATTGGCGCAGTCTTGTTGATTATGGTTGGCAACACCATGCACATTATGCAATTGGTTGGTTGGATGCCGCTGCACCCAATTCGCAGCCTTGAAATCCCCTATTGGGCTAATATGTGGCTGGGCTTCTATGCGACATGGGAAGGCATTGCAGCCCAAGTTGCGGCTGGGGCATTCGTGATTGGCTCCTATGTGATTGCCGAGCACTTGCAGCAGCGCAAAACTGAGGTTGCCGTCAAACGCCAAAGCGTGACCGCCAAATAAATAGAAAAATGCTCTTACCTCAACCCCTCGCCTGCTGCGGCAGGCGAGGGGCTTTGGTTTAAAGCCTTGCAGATTTTAGCTGCTAAAACGAGCATTTAACTGCGAAAATTAACCATTTTGCTTAATCTTCATCGCTACTTCATCGTTTATTAATCTTTTATTGACCTTTGGGACGTGAGCAAGGACGTTGTTTCGGACTATCTAGCTTTATAGTGAGCGCAGTCTAATCAACCACTGCTTGAAAGGAGCAAACGGTCATGGCAAGCATCAATAAACTACTCGATAAGCCAGGTTTTGGCATCGCCATTTTGCGGATTGTTGTTGGTTTTATTTTCTTTATGCACGGTTTGGATAAATTCAATGGCGGGATTGACGGAACTGCTGGCTTCTTGAGCAGCCTTGGAATTCCAGCGCCAACCTTTATGGCAATTTTGTTGATTGCAACGGAATTGATCGGCGGGATTATGTTGATGCTCGGCTTGTTTACTCGTTATGTTGCAGTGGCTGAAGCAATCGCTATGGTTGTGGCTTTGGTTACCGTGCACTTGGATGCTGGCTTCTCATCACGCGAAGGTGGCTACGAATATGTGTTGGCATTGATCGCTGCTAGCGTGGCTTTGGTGTTGCTTGGCTCAGGCTCATTGGCGCTCGACAACTTGCTCAGCCCACGCTTGACGGGCCGCCAAATTACTGCCCGCGCCTAAAAACTACAGATAACGATTGAGTGAGTAAGCAATTGTCGCGCTTGAATCCCCTAGCTCTATTAAGCCCTAAAACTCCCAAAAGTGGGTTGAACGAACCTCGTGGTAGGTTGGAAGTAATTCGCCAACCAACGCCACGAGGTTTTGGGTTTATGGAACATCATGCGCAGGCAGTTGAAGTTATTCTCTAAGCCCCTGAATCCTGCTCCCTGTGCCCTCGTTCTACCCCAACAACTGCTCTAAATAGGGCGTAACACCCCAAAATTGCTTAAGTGCCTGATATTCGGCTACGGCTTTAGAATCAGGATTTTTGCTACGAATAGCCCGAATCATTAAATTCTTGCCAGTCTGTTCAGCATCAACAAACTCAATAATCTCACTGCGATAGCCGTTGATTCGCAACAGTTGGGCACGCAGGCTGTCGGTAACTAAATCGGCGGTGCGCTGGCGAATGCTGCCATGGCGTAACATGGGGTTGAGCACCTCGGCTTGAATTTGATGAGTCAGATGTTTATGGCAACATGGCACGCTCAAAATTGCTTGGGCTTGGCTACGAATCGCCAAAGCCAAGGCATCGTCGGTGGCTGTATCGCAGGCATGCAACGAAAAGACCACATCTGGCCGCTGCTCAGGCTGCCAATCGGCTAAGGGCATGGCGATAAATTGCATATCAACATAGCCTAATTCTTCTGCTTGAGCACGACATTTATCAATTAAATACTCGTTTGAATCAACTCCAATGACCACTGCTGCTAAGCCACGAATGTTGACCAGATAATGATAGGCCGCAAAGGTCAAATAAGCCGAGCCACAGCCAGCATCAAGAATTCGCAACGGTTGCTCAGGGCTGGACTTGAGATCAAGCTCATCGAACACCCGCAAAAATTCGTTGATTTGGGTGTATTTTTTGCTCATGCTGGCACGAATCACCCCATCGTTGGTCATAATGCCCGTTTTTTGCAAATAGACATCAGGACGGTCGCTGGGCAAGGGCAGGGCTTTAACATGATTATGGCGCAAATCTGGGGCTGCCGCTTGATTGCGTGCCCGACTAATAATGACTTTGCCCTTTTTACTGCGTTGAACTTGAATCCGCTCGCTGGTGGTTTCCAGCGTAATATTGCTCAGCGGAATAGCGATAATCTCGCTGAGAGCGCTGTTGGCTTGCTCGATTGAGTAATTTTTGGTGATATTTTGGCGCTGGTCAAAATAGGCTGCTTGCCAAGCGCGACCTTGTTTCAATTGCACAGGCCGCACCACCACCCGTTGCCAACGTAGATCGGCGGCACGGGCAGCGCCACTCATGGTCAGACGCACAAAATCATCAGTTAACGCCAATGCGATCAACTGGTCGTGATAATTTTCTGGTGTTAGTTGCATGGATTAACTCAATGTGGCGACGCTAAAACGTACTTAATGGGTGTTGAGTAGCCTAGCGCCACCAAAAATTGGCCGTAATTTAGCTGGCTGCTTGGCGTTTTTTGCGCCAAATTTTATAGCCAATAAAGACCACTGCCAAACCGACCAAGGTTGCAGGCACGGCAATCACTGCTGCTTCGCCGATCTCCTTAAACACAGAATCAACTTGGACTTTGGTGGTAAACACCATTTCGCCTTCGGGAGCGCCGAGTACCAAGCGTAAATTCCATTGATCGCTAATCGTAAAACGTAGGCGGTCACTGGTATAACGGCCTGCGTTGCGATCTTGATTTTCCGGCAGCATGGTAAATAATTCTTCGCGGCCAATGCTATCGGGCGCGGCAAAAAGCTGCACCAAATTGAGTGGCGAAGGTTGGCCCGAGGTCGCATCGGTAATCACAACCCGCAAAAGCGCCTCACCAACTGCTGGAGGATTCGGGGCAAGTGTGGCAACAACCCGATAGGCTCCGCGTACCTCGTCGATCAACACTTGCTCGTTTGGATTATCCGCGAAAGCGCGGTTGGGCAGGAGCACCAGCAGCGCTAGTGCCACAAACAGAAATCGTAGAATGCGCATACTTCCCTATGGTACAATGCTTCAGCCTGCGCCATTGGCGGCGCATTGCCTGTAGTATATCGCGATTTTAACCAAACCTGTCGTGGGGATGTCATGTTTTTAATTGTTGGGCTGGGCAATCCAGGTGAGAAATATCTGAATAATCGACATAATGTGGGCTTTCAATGTGTAGCTGAGTTTGCTCGTCGCCATAACTTAAGTTTCGATGGCAAGCGCTCCGATGCTCGGATTGCCGAGGGCTTGGTCAATGGTCAACGAGTGGCCTTGGCTCGCCCGCAAACCTTTATGAACGATAGTGGCAAATCGGTCGTTGGCCTCGTAAATTGGTACAAAATCGACCCAGCCAGCGAATTATTGGTGGTTTATGATGATTTAGATCTGCCTTTTGGCACGATCAAGCTGCGCAATCAAGGGAGTTCTGGTGGTCAGCGCGGCATGAATTCGATTATCCAATTGCTGGGAACCCAAAAATTTGCCCGTTTGCGTTTTGGCATTGGCCGCCCACCCGAAGGTTGGGAAGTGATTCATTTTGTGCTCGGCAATTGGAATGCTGCCGAACGTGAAACCTTGCCAAAACTCTACGATCGGGCGGTTGAGGCGTGCGAATTATGCCTAAGTGATGGCGTGACCAAAGCCATGAATGCCGTCAATGGCGAAGCCCCCAAGCAAAACAAAGACCAAGCAAAGGAGCCAGCCAATGAGCAACCACGTTGATTATGCCCAAGCTCGCAGCTATTGCCTGAGCCTTGACGACGCGATTGAAGATTATCCGTTTGGGATTGAGCCATTGGTGTTTAAAATTGGCGATGAGCGCGGCAAAATGTTTGCCCTGCTCGTGCGTAGTGAGCCAGCCCAAATTAGCCTGAAATGCGATCCTGATCGGGCTGAGATGTTGCGCGAACAATATCCAGCGATTACGGCTGGCTATCATTTAAATAAGCGCCATTGGAACACAATTGTGCTTGATGGCAGCGTGCCCGACGAGGAATGTTTGGCGCTGATCGCCCATTCATATGATTTAGTGCGGCCAAAACGGCGTAAAGCCTAGACATGCCCTCACCCAACCCCTCTCCCACTGCGGCGGGAGAGGGGAGCCAACGTTCATGAGCGAGGGTTACCCCCTCGCCTCGCGTGCGGGAGAGGGGGCCAGGGGGTGAGGGCATAGCAATCGGCGGCGAATTCCACCCAATCATTGTTAAAAACTACCCTTGAAAACCTCTCCCACTGCGGTGAGCGAGGGGAGCTTGATTCGCTTAAGGTTGATTTGAGGTTAATTAATGCTGCCGTTGCAGATTGTACCAGTGCGTAATGCCCGCCAGCGGCAACAATTTATTCGTTTTCCCTGGAAGGTTTATCGTGGCGCGAACCCCGACCCGCTATGGGTTCCGCCTTTGTTGATCGAACGCGAACGCTTTTTCAACCCCAAGCATGGCGGCTTTTTTGCCCATGGCGATGTGCAATTGTTTCTGGCGCAGCGCGGCGTGGAAATTGTCGGCACAATCTCGGCCCACATCAATTTTCTACATAATCGCACCCATAACGAGCATATTGGTTTTTTTGGCTTTTTTGAGGTGCTCGACGACCCCGAAGCGGCTGCCGCACTGCTGCAAACTGCTTGCGCTTGGGTTCGTGATCGCGGCTATAAAGCGATTCGCGGCCCCATGAACTTCTCGATTAATGATGAATGTGGCTTGCTGATCGCAGGCTTTGATCTAGCCCCCGTGATGATGATGACCTATAACCCTGCCCGTTATGTTGAATATATCGAGCAACATGGCTTTAGCAAGGCGATCGATTTATATGCCTGGATCGTCGATCAGCGCAGCTATGCCGAAAAAGGCCGTGGGGTGAAAATCGAGCGGGTGGCAGCCTTGGCGCAAGCCCAAACTGGCTTAACTTTTCGCAAACTAAATATGCGGCGCTTCGCTGAAGAAGTTGAGGCGGGCTGGCACGTTTACAATCAGGCTTGGGCCAACAATTGGGGCGCAATTCATATGACTTTGGCTGAATTTCGCCATTTGGCCTATAGCTTCAAGCCTTTTCTCGACCCCGAAGTGATGATTGTGGCCGAAGATCAGGGGCGCATGGTCGGCTTGCTGATCGCTGTGCCCGATATTAATATTCCCTTGCGCTATAGTGATGGGCGTTTGTTGCCATTTGGCTGGCTCACTATGTTGCGGCGCAAACGCGAGATCAACCAAATGCGAGTGTTGATTATGGGGGTTTTGCCCGAATATCGGCGGCGTGGGATCGATGCAGTCTTTTATCGCGAAGTCCGCAATGCTGGCCTCAAACGTGGTTATCATACCGCCGAAATGTCGTGGATTCTTGAAAATAACGATGTAATGAATAATACAATTGCTGGTTTAGGCGGGCGACGCTACAAAACCTATCGCATTTACGAAAAACAGCTTGATTAAATTGATCGGGAGCAACCAACAGCGTTGCTCCCGTATTGCAAGGCAGCGGCTACGAGCATAGCCACGGCTCTTAACGCCTCAGATACGCAAACTGCTACCAGGTTGCTGGCGGATCGCTCGCAGGAAAACTGGTATCGACCGCTTTATCTTCATTCTCCAGCGATTCTTCTTTGTTGGTTTTGGCCTCAACCTTCAGCTTATCGCTATATTCAGGGTCGTTAGCATTGGGCTGTTCGCCAACGGCATTGGCCTTGACCGCTGTGCGCTCTTCTTCATTCTCAATCACCTTGCGAAAACGTTCAAGATCTTCGGCAATCGCCTTTTGGGGATCATTGCCAAACAATTTGGCGACAGCCTCGCCAACCGCGCCTGCTGGTGGTTGATAATCAAGTTGCACCCGAACTTCAGTTTGTTCATCGCTCAAGGCATTAAATTCAACCCGCCCTTGATTGGGCAAGGTGGAGTTGGGCAACGAACGCCAAGCGATATATTCATTCAGTTTGGCATCAGCAATTTCAGCATCCCACGAAATGCTCAAGCCCAGCGGAGCCTTGGCTTCCCAGTGGCTCGTACCATTTTGAAACATCTTGACGCTATTGAGGTAATGCATAAATTTAGGCAAGTTTTCAAAATTACCCCAAAAGCGAAACACCTCGGCGACTGGCTGATCAACCGTAATTGTCTGCTCAACGCTGATCGCCTTGGCTTGGTCTACGCCAGCTTGATCGGCATTGGTATGGTTGGTAGGAATTGGAATCCGTGGAGTTGCTGGGGCTGCGGGTTTGCTCCACATGGCTTCGGTCGTTGGCTCAGCAGTATTGATATTGAGTGCACTATAGGCTGGGCAATGGCCAGTCAAGCCGCGCCACAAGAGCGGCGCACCACCAGCAATCGCGACCAAACTTACTGGCAAATGCCGACGCATAATCCCAAACGCAACCAAAGCGCTGCCGCTTGCTACCGAAAGCAAACGCTCAGTTTGATGCACATTTTTCTCAGTAGCCATCCGAAAACTCCTTCACTAGCAGGCTATTGCAATCTACTGAGCACTATCGCAAGTTGCGTACCACAGATTTGATCCACGAAGCTACACGAAGGACGCGAAGCGCATGAAGGGACGAAACCACGAAGGACGCGAAGAGCACGAAGAATAAGGGCAAAAGTTAACGCCCAGTTTGAAGTTTATCAAGCAACCACTGGCTGCCACCAATTGTACTTTTAGGGGGTGCAGGGGGATTAAAGCCCCCTGCGTTTCCCGCCTCGAGGCGGGACGGAAGGGTGGTGATCGTTAAATACTTGGTTAAAAGGCTTCGCTTGAAAAGCGATGACTCCCACATTTCCCTCTGGCGAAGGGACGGAAGGATGGCGAACTATAAAAACAGACTAATCAATCTGGCTCAATTGATTATCTTGCCATTTGATATGGCCGCGCAGCAGCAACGAGGCCGAGCGCAGCTTGTAAATCATATCGTTGATAAAGTTGCGCATAATGCGATAGCCAATTGCGGTGTTGGTGTCGCAGAGCGTCGAAAGTTCTGGCCCATTAATCACTAACAAGGTGGTTGGATTCATGCTGGCAACCGCCGTAGCTGAACGGCTGCCGCCGCCAAGCATGGCAATCTCGCCAAAGGCTTGGCCTTCATAGGCGGTGTTAATCGTTGATAAGCGCTGTTGGCCGTCGGAGCCACGCGTTTGGACTTGAATTTCCACAGCACCATCGTGAACAACATACAAATCATCGCCGTCACTATCTTCGCGGAAGATAATTTGGCCTTTTTTGGCCTTGGCAACTTTGCACAATTGGGCAATCTGGCTTAGCTCAAGGTCGCTCAGCCCAGCAAAAATATCGACGCGCCGTAACACTGCAATCACACTACTATTCATCGTTCCTCCGGCCTGGTTGGGGCGAGAATAAAAAGGCATCGAGATCGAGGGTGGTTTGGGTTGTGTTGGTTTCATGCTTTTCAGGAATAAAGCGCGGAATGGCGATGCAAAAGCGTGCGCCGCCGCTCGGAGCGCTATCAACCCAAATTCGCCCATTGTGCAGTGTAATAATTTCGCGACATAAATACAAGCCTAAACCTAAACCTTCAGTGCTTGCCCCAGTCCGGCGAATCCCCGGTACTCTGTAGTAGCGTTCGAATAAACGTTCGCGTTGGCCTTGTGGAATGCCTGGCCCTTGATCGTCAACTTGAACATAGCCAAATTGTTCATCGCTAAAAACCTGAACCCAAATCTGGGTTTGTTGCGGGCTATAGCGAATTGCATTGGTCAGAAAATTGGTAGCAACTTGGCGCAATTTCAGCGAATCGCCATAGACTACGCTAGGGTTGAGTTGCTCAAAATGCAGAGTATGGTTGTTGGCAGTTTGGCGTGCATGCGTCACAACCGAATCAAGCAAGATACCCAAATCAACCGCATCAAGCTGAATCGTATAGCGCTCGGCATCAATTCGTGAAACATCAAGCAAATTATCGACCAGCTGCACCATAATATTCACTTGTTGGCTCAGCGTGATAAAACCACGCAAATCACGGCCTTCGCTGGCTTGCTTCAACTCGCGGCGCAGCAACAAATCGCTGTAGCCTTTGATTGCCGCCAGTGGTGAGCGCAATTCGTGGGCAGCGACCGCCAAAAACTCATCTTTGGCCTCTTCCAAACGGCGTTGCTCGGTAATATCGCGAAACACAATTACCGCACCATCAAACGACGTTTCAGTACTATCAATTAATACTGAGCGGCGCAATGGTGCACCGCTGAAGCTCAACACCACATCTTGATCTTGGCTGCCTGGCACGATTAACCGATAATCACGAAAAACCTCGCCAGCCAAAGCGCGGGCAAATGGCAACATATCGGTCTCAACAAATGTGCCATCAAGATAGCGTGCACCTGATTCGCTGGTGGTCGCCAAGGTTGGCAAAATTGAGATTTCAACTAAGCCCGCTGCGGTCTCGTTGGCCAGAATTAATTCGCCAACTCCATTACAAATTGCCACGCCATCAGCGATCGATTCGATCACCGTGCCCAGCCGTTGGCGTTCGCGCTGGCTTTCTTCGTATAAACGGGTGTTGGCAATTGCAATGCCAATTTGCGAACCCATCGACACCAGCGAAGGCCAATCGATATTATTCGAGAGCGTTTGATAATTGCCATACAACACCAAAACCCCGACGATTGTGCCACCAGCCAGCAAAGGCATGGCGGCGCGACCCATAATATCCTCACCCTGATCGCTGGTGCTAATCACGGGGCGCAAGGTTGGCTGGCCATAATAGACCACATCTTCCAAAACGCTGTTGGCTTGGCTCGAACCAAGTAGCAAGGCTTCACGCTGCGGGAGTTGATGTTGCGCGGCTAAAGTCATGCTGCGGCCACCAGGCGAGGCCAAACAAATCGCCCCACCATTGGCGCTAACCACCTCAATTACCACCAACAAGGCAACATTTAACAGGTCGGGCAAGTCGGAAGAGGTGCTAATCGCGGTGACGACAGCATCGAGGGCGGCTAAACGGCGGCGTTGGCTACGGGCATCGGCCTGTTGACGCACCAGCTGCAACAGCGAACCAAGCTGATCGAGGGTTGGTTGCAACCAAACTGCCGAGTTAGCATTGATGCTGGGTTTGCTACTGAAAAACTCAATCACGCCGCTGGGCCGCCCATTGCCGCCAAGCGTGAAACCGGTTACTTGAAACGAAATTGGCAGCAGCGCTCGCCAGCGATTGAATAAGGCCTCGCGGCGGCGACCCAATGCGCCAAACATGCTGCGATATTCGTCGGCGTTGCGGGCGCTGATCGCATGGCCTTCGCTGACCACGCGCCCAGCTAGTGCCTCGCCGCTACGCACTTGCAAGGCACTTAAGGCCTCGCGATCGTCAGCACTAAAATCTTCGTGGTTGGCATTATTGAAGTGGCTTAGTAGGTAACGATGTGAAGTAGGACTATAAAACCACACTGCAATGGCATCAACAGCTAAAACCTGGCGCAATTTGGCACTGGCAGCGGTTATCAATCGCGCTGGATCATCAACATTCATAATATCGTTCATGACCCGTGAGAGCGCTAGGAGCCGCGCTTGAATCCGTTTGCTGCGCATTGTTTGGAGCTGTTGATGGCCGCGTTGCCGTGATCGTTCAGTCATCGCCGCTGTTCCTCATCCCACGCAATGTTCCACGCGACTGCTCGCCGTAAACCATCGGCTAAAGCAACTTGGGGCGTGTAACCCAAGAGTTGGCGTGCTCGCCCGATGTTGGCCACATAGTAGGTCACTTCACCAGCGAGTTTTGACGGTTGCACGTTAATCGTTGCTTCAATTTGCAGAGCCTCGGCGATCAATTCGGCCATACGAACCAAGGTATTGCCTTCACCATAGGCTAAATTAAAGGTCTGATTGGCAACTTGGCCACTGACAATCCGCTCGATTCCGCGCACAATCCCATCGACACAATCATCGACATAGGTGAAATCGAGGGTTTTTTCACGCCCAAAGACGGTCACAGGTTGGCCGTCGCGCATGCGGCGAATGAACAAGGGAATTACCCGCTCCATGCGTTCGATGTCGTTATCGTAGCGCCCATAAACATTCGAGAAACGAAAAACCAAATAGGGCAAGTTGTAACATCGGGCATAGGAATAGATAAATGCTTCGCCGCTGATTTTTGAGGCCGAATAGGGGCTTTCGGTATAGACGAAATCGGCTTGGGCTTCTTCGGTTAAGTAGCGATGAATATCACCATAGACTTCGCGTGATGAGCTAAAAATGATTGGCACTTGTTGATGGCGACAGTATTCCAATACGTTGTAGGTGGTCATCACATTTTCCAACGCTCGATGGGGGTAGGTTACTAGTTCATGAACTTTGGCATTGGCCGCCAAATGCACCACAACATCAGGCTTAGGGTAAGGCACGCCGCCTATGCCGCCTTGGAAATCGCGGTAGGGTGCGCCAAGATCCTGAATCACATACTCAAAGGCTTTTGTCCACGTGTTGACCCGTTGATCAACCCCAAACACTTCATGGCCATCTGCGAGAAGGCGTAGCGCCAAATTGGTGCCAATCTGCCCACTGGAACCTGTGATCAAAACCAACACGGGAGACTCCTTGATTAGTATGTCGTGGCTGCGATTATAGCATGCGGATTTGCATAGGTGGAATGTGCCAGCCCACTGCACAAATAGCTTAATTAATTACCCTAATTATATTTTCTCCTGTATTTGAGAAAGGATCAATCGACGATCATGGTAATTTTGTTAGATTTCGCTTAAATAAAAACCGCCCAGATGGGCGGAAGCTACCTACCAGTTATTAAGATTAAGCTTGTGTTGACATTTGACCTTGTTCAAATGCAACCACTGGCTGCACCAGAATATTACCAAATGTGGGAGGTACGGCATTCCCGACGACACGATACTTTGCTGATAACGGGCCATCAACCTCCATATGATCAGGCAACCCTTGGATTGCACGACATTCTTTCCAAGATAAACGCCTGTTAATATCTCCTTGCAAAGTCCAAGTATCTTTGTAAAGATATCTCATTGGCTCCCCAGAAGGGTGAAGAGGTACATGATGAGAATCAGCAACGATAGTGTAGCTAGGCTTATTCCAATCACGCTTGCGATTACGGGTTAAGTAATGTCCATGAAAAGGGTATTCACAAATATCATCATTCTCGAAAGGTTGATTTACAACATCTGCAAGAGTTTGAATTGGGTGCTTACCAACTCCATGTGTTGGTTCAGGGAAAGCATAATCAAAACCAACATCATTCCGCACACCCACAAGAAAAATCCGTTTTCGTGTTTGGGCAACACCAAAGTCACTCGCATCAAGGAGCTTATAGGTTATGGTATAGCCTAAACTATTAAAGGCTTCAAGCTGTTGATTTAAAAACCAGCCATTGTTGGCAGATATCATACCACGAACATTCTCAATAAAAATATAACGGGGATTAATTTCTCTTACTGCCCGCAAGTATTGCTTATAAAGGAAATTTGTTTCGTTTTGAATCAAATCTCGTTGATTTTGTCCCCTAGCACGGCGACGAGCAGCCAAACTAAATCCCGTACAGGGATAACATCCAATGATAATATCTGCCTGGGGAAACTCATTGATATTAGCAATATCATCAAGTACAACTGGCACGTTAGGGAATACCGACTGATAGGCTGAGACGGCTCTTGGGTCAACATCATTTGCCCAAATAATATCTACTCCAGCCTGTTGAGCACCCCAATCAAAGCCTCCACAACCAGAAAAAAGTGATACTGCTGTAGGCATAACGTTTGTTCCTCCGACATTGTACAACTTAGATTTATATCAAAATTGTAGTAACTCCTTTCAAAATGTACATACTCGTATTACAAATAGTTATGTTAAATGCTCACGAAATGAAAGGTAGTCCTGAAGCAACTCTGGCAACTCCATCGATTTTATCATATCAGGATTAGTCTTAATAAGCAAAATAAGTCGCACTCTATCGATCAAGAGGCTATTGATATCTTTAGTTTGATACCAATCACCATCACTATCGCGAAAGCAGAAAGGAATAAAGCACATCGTAATTGGAAGAGGTTGGAAATTAAATGTAGTTCGCCATCGTTCAGCGCTTGCAGTCAATTGCTTTTTTACCCATTCTAATGTACAGGCACATTGCCCAAAAATACTAAGCGTACCAAAAGATGTATCCAGTGGTATCCATCCTACAATATCAATACCTCCATCGCCACTATTTTTAACATTATAATCACTCTCTGATCCTATAAACCGACAATTTAGATCTTCAGCTAATTTTTGGAGTTTTGATAGAAGTTTACCCGTATACCTTTCATTTGATCCAGCACCAAATCCATATACTTGAGCAAAGCTAGGCAAAAAAATTCGTAAGTATTGCTGAGAAAGTATTTCAAAGCTTTTTGCTAATTTATTACGCATAGCCCTAGATGGTATATTACTCATACTTGACGCAAAAAGCAAGAATAAATATAGGTTATGATTTTCAGTAATAACTTGCTTTTTTATGAGAGTATTATTATCTGATGAAAGTATAAATGGGTAAAAATCATCAAATAGTCCAATCCTATATTGTATCTGCCTAAAACAATCATTTAAAAATGTTTCTTCCTTATCATTATTCTCTGGTGTAAGGCCATACTCGTTGAAATCTGGCGAAATATCATCATCTTTTCTTATCATATTAGTTATAGAACTAGTAGATATTTCGCCATCGATATTTACTAAACATAATAATTCTATATAATCTGACCAAAGATAGATATCTCTTTTATCTGGAATCACTTCAGTATTAATAAGCTTTTCAGCTTTACTCATAATGGTCATCTCCCTTTTTCTTATCAGCTAATAATACACTTATACTTCTTAATCCAGCTTGCATTTCTTTTACTTTACTTATCATTTGATCAAGCATTTCAATATTTTCAATATAAATAATAATTGATGCAGCATCATTAATACGTTTTTTTGCTTCCTCAATAGATTCCATGAAAATTTCAACCGGATGAGATGTAAATAACAACGATTCTTTTAATGTAGAACCTTGCTTAAATCTTTGTAATGCATCTTTATGATCGACAATAATACTAAGGTCTTTTAAGTTTCTTGATTCTCCAATTCTTGTTACTCCATTATGCTTCTGAAATGACCAAGAAACTATATCAGCCAAGTTAGAATAGTTAATAGAATCTGTATCTTCATAATTACTTGTACCAATATATTTAGCAATATTTTTATACGATAAGGCAGTTGTGAGAATAGAAAAATCAAAATTCTCATCATTCAAATCGGATATACCAAAAAAGTTTTTTGATACGATAAGATCATATACTTCTAATCCAAAAAGAAGTTTACTTACATAATCAGCTCTACTACCAATAATTTTTGCCAGATGTCGATTTCGTTCAACTACAGGTAGACTAGAGGTATCGGCCAGTTGCTTTAAATAGCGAGCTTTTGCTAATGATGACCATGGCTTAACTCCAGTAATATGGCGATATCCTAAATAATCAATTATTTTTGATCGATTTTCAAATACAACAACTGGAACTTCTGTTGGTATACTCCTTGCCTCTTTTACAATTTGCTCTACGGCATAAATTTTAACAGGCGCATCATGAGGATGATTAAGCAGTGTTAATGCTGAAAGGCGACGATTACCCTCAATTACAATATATTTATCAGAAGTCTTTTGACTTTTTATAACTAATAAAGGTTCACCTGAAAAATATCCTTGCTCACCAATAGACTGCATAAGCTCCACAAGCGTGGCATCACGTAACATCCACTCAAGAACATCTCGCTTGCTAGCACCTCGTAGACGAGTCGGCAGGCGTGGATTTTCTGGATCAAATTCAAGATTATCTACCGGAACAATAATAATTTCAGTTTCAGATGGCATAAAATAGTACCTCTTGAATGGCTTGTCATTAAACCAAATATCACTTTTGGTTTAAAAACTAGGTAGTTAACACAGTTTACATATAGTATGTCGTGGCTGCGATATAGCATGCGGATTTGCATAGGTGGAATATGCCAGCCCACTGCACGCCGCATATGGGCTGGCAGTAGCGTTTTAGGCTTGTTGGTCGAGATAGGCCGCGATTAATCCTTCAACTTCGCCAGTTTCGGCGTGGCGTTCGGTTTGCAGTTTGCTATAGAGCAGTTGCCCATTAACTTCAACTTCAAAACAACCACCTTTGGCCGGAATCAGGCTGATTTGCTGAATCGCTTGCCGATGGATTTCCAACAGTTGGGCTGCCAAACTGACAGCACGCGGGGTGTAGTTTCAATAC
>NZ_BAABRU010000034.1 GCF_039545135.1 Herpetosiphon gulosus
TGCCAACGGCGACCAACACACCGTTGCCAACGGCGACCAACACACCGTTGCCAACGGCGACCAACACACCGTTGCCAACGGCGACCAACACACCGTTGCCAACGGCGACCAACACACCGTTGCCAACCGCAACTAGTACTCCAGTACCAACCAGTACTCCCGTACCTGGCAACCAATGTGTCCCACAAGGGTTAGGCACTGCTGGCGATTTCAATGTCTTTACCTTTGGCAACATTACCCAAAGCAACACCGATATTGAAGGTCGGGCCGCTGCTGGTGGCAACATCAACTTCCAAAACTTTGGGGTTGGCGTGCGCTTGACCAACTCGAATGGTGCTCGCGATGACTTAGTTGCTGGTGGTTCGCTGACCTATACCAACGGCTCGGTTTACAACGGCAATGTGGTTTATGGCACGACTAAATCATTGAATGGCGTTAGTGTCTTGAATGGTACGGTTCGCCAAGACCAACCAATCAATTTTGCCAACGAGCAAAGCTTGCTGCGCAACCGCTCGCAAGCTTGGGGAGCGTTGAGCGCCAATGCGCCGACGGTTTATGAATATGGCGCAGTCAAGTTGACCGGAACTAACCCAACCTTGAATATTTTCACGGTTGATGGCGCTCAATTGAATAATGCTAATGGCTTGAACATCAACGTCCCAGCTAGCTCATCAGTCTTGATCAACATCACTGGCACGAACAATCGAATGCAAAACTTCGAAACCTTCTTGACCAATGTTGATCAAACCAAGATTGTCTACAACTTCTATCAAGCCACCAGCTTTAGCCTCTCAGGGATTGGCATCAAGGGTACAATCTTGGCTCCATTTGCTGATGTAAGTTTCAGCAATGGCCAAATCAACGGGACATTGATTGGTAACTCATTGATTGGTGGCGGCGAATCGCACCACTATCCATTCAATGGTTGTTTGCCAGCAATTCCAGCCAATAAATCGGTTGAACGCTAATTTCTAAAACCAAAAGCAAAGGCCTTGGGAATTTCCCAAGGCCTTTTGTTATTTAATCGTTCACATCACTGGCGATCGAGCGCATCAGTCGCCAATATTGTTTGATTGCCACCTTGCCATCTGAGGTCAGACGATAGCTGGTGCGAGGGCGACGCGCCACAAATTCTTTGGTAACTGAGATATAGCCTTCGGCCTCAAGTTTGCTCATGTGCGAGCCAAGATTGCCTTGGGTTAGCTCAAGTTCGTTCATTAGATACAGAAAATCTGCTTCATCAACGGTAGCAAGATAGCTCATCACTTGTAAGCGAACTGGTTCATGTACAAGCCGATTAAGTTGGGCGATGGTTTTGATGTGTTTATCCATCGGTTCCTCACTGTTTGCTGTAATTATTAGTTTTACAAGGATATAATTCTGCTACACAGAATTTTGGGCTAGGATAGCACTGGCTTTAAGCTATGTCAAGTCGCCATGGATAGAAATTCTCGCAATTCCATGGCTTCAGCATCACGGTTATAATCGCCATTATGACATAACGCACATAGATCGGAGATAGTTGATGTATAAGGTGTCATCTGCAAAACCCTCGCTCAATCTTCGTCATTATCCGCTGCGCGTCCTCATCGGTCTTGGCAGCAGAAGTGGTCTTGCTGGCGGCAGTTGCGGCGGCGTTATCTATGGCATTGCTGCAGGACTGTTATCGCTGCGCTATGAATCGCCAGCGACGCAGGAACCAGAGGCGCTGGTAGGGGTTGCCGCTGTGCGCGTTGATTCCAGGCTTGGTGGTTGGGGTCGGCTTAGGCTGGCTCTACGCTTGGCTGTTCTATCATCTCTGCCCATCGGTAACCAAACGCCGCCTTATGATAAGTGGGAGCCTCGGTGGTCTACTGTTCGGTATCGGGTTGTTTCTGCCACTGATCGGTGTGCTCGAGTTTTATGCAACGATCCCTGCATCATCGATAGGCGGGCTGAGTGGTGGAATCGTTACAGCCATGCTGTTTTGGCATCGAATTCAGACCCTTGCAGCGATACAAGCGGATTTCCCATCGATCAAGCTCTAAGGTAGTTAGGGATTAGGGTTCTGTAGTGCTCAGGCATATCTAAACAAGGTTACAACCGCCCCCTTGCTTGGCTAGCAAGGGGGCGATCATTCTAGATAGAGGATCAAACACTGCTTGGGTTAGGGTGTGACCACGCGCACCCCAATATGATGATCTTCGTAGGTTGGTAAATCTTCGAAGTGGCGATAGGCAGAGCGGGCGACAAAGGTATTGCTACCCCACCAACCGCCTTTTTCAACTTTACGAGTACCTTCCGCCGGACCCTGGGGATCATTCCGCACCCGATCTTCATAGTAGCCAATATCTAGCCAATCTTGAACCCATTCCATTGCATTGCCTGCCATATCATGCGCCCCAACCCAACTCACGCCAGCGGGATAGCTGCCAACCGCAACTAAGCCGGTACTATCTAGCACGTTGGCTTTGGCTGGATCAAAGCTATCGCCCCACGGATAGATTCGCGATTCAGGCCCACGGGCAGCATATTCCCACTCAGCTTCGGTTGGTAAGCGCCCTCCCCGCCAATGGCTATAGGCTTCGGCCTCGTACCACGTGATGCAAACGCGTGGAAAGTTTGGCTGTTGATCTGGACATTCAACTGGAATGTTACGCATTGATTTGCGCCAGCGCCAGCCGTTTGCCGACCAATACTGTTCCTGATCGTAGCCACCTGCATCAATAAATTTTTGGTAGTCGGCGTTCGAAACCTCATACTGGTCGATCCAATAGCCTTGGCTTAGACAGACTTCATGTTGAGGCTGTTCGCTAGCGAGTGCGCCACGCGCCCAGGCGGGCGGCATTTCGGTCACTGTCGCTGGGTCGGTACCCATCAGAAAGCAGCCAGCCGGAACCCAGACTTGGGCGACACCCGCCGCATCGATTCGAGTTGTGCCAGCCGCCATGGTTGGGGTAGCCGCTGGGGTCGCGGTTTGTTCCGCAGTTGGGGCGACGGTTACCGGAGTTTCATCCGACGACACCGCAGCCGAATTCTCACAAGCGGCTAAAATCAGCAATACCACAAGCGCACATAAGCCACGAATAAGCATCAAGACCTCCCACAATATTCAAGTGATGGGCCTGAGTCTAGTTGGCAACAACCACCGCGTAACCACCCAAAAGAGGGATTTGGCTCGCCAGCGATTATTTCAGTTATCGTGGCTGATCAGATTTAGGCTGCGGGCGCGGGCAATTGCTTGAGTACGACTGGTTACCGCTAGCTTGCCATAAATATTTTTCAGATGCGTTTTGATCGTATTGAGCGTGACAACCAACTGATAGGCAATCGCTTGATTGGAAAATCCAGCCGCTAATAAGCGCACAACCTCTAGTTCACGTTCGCTAAGTGGCTCAATAAAACCATTGAGGCTTGAGCCAAAGATATATGGTTCACTGGTTATGCTGAGGCCACAGGCTACCAGCAAGCGTTGAATATACTGGCGCAGCGTTCCTTGTACCTGAGGTTCGAGTCGCACCAATAGGTCGGCCAGCGGCGTTCCTTCATCAACAAATAGGCGAATATACCCTTCTGGCTCAGCAAGACTCAGGGCGTGCAAAAGTTGGTTACTCGCAGCAGTCCAATCGTTGTTTGCAGCAAGAGCCAGCGCTTGGAGTAGATAAACTTCGATTACGCTGGGGAGCCGTCCGGCAGTTTGGCATGCAGGGAGCAGCAGATCAAGCAAGGCACAAGCTTGGTTTACTCGTCCTTGGGCAATTAGCACGCGGGCTAAGGTCAAATCTTCAACATCGTATAAATTAAATTGCGGAAAGGCGTTTGGCTGACGCTGATATGCTTGGGCCCAACGGATCGCCGCTGCTAAATCGCCTTGGGCAAGCTGAAGCCGTGCCTGCCAGGTTGTTGCCCAGAGCAGGCCGCGTGTCGATTGCGCCAGTTCAACCGCTTGGGCCATGGTTGTGCGGGCCTGTTCACGCTGACCATAGGCTTGCTGAATGCGGGCCAGTTCAATTAATCCATTCCGATGAGTTACATCCGCTCCAATTTGTTGACTATAGACGTTGCCCTGCTGAATAAACTCGCGAGCTTCGGCGAGGTTGTTCCATTGACGCAAAATCTGGCCTAAATTGACACAGGCGATCGCACTAATTGAATGCTGATGCTGCTCACGGGATAAATGGAATGTTTGTCGATATAAATCAGCGGCAGCATGCAATTGGCCTTGTAGCCAGCGTAGCGAGGTTGTTTCGATCCATAGGAGCAGCCGTGTTGTGCGGGCATACTGGCGATCACTCGGATGGCTGTCACCTGAGGAAACCCGAAGCTCAAGCAGCTCCTGTTCGTGCAATGACTGCTGTAATGCTTGTTCTGCCGCCACCGTATCACCGCTAACCAGATAGCCTGCGCAGAGATTGCGGGTGATCACGCTGCGCAATATGGTATGAGCATCCGTCAGACCGCTCAACGCTTGGTTGGTCAATGCCAATGCCTGCGGCATGTCGCCTTGGCGACGAGCAATGTTTGCTTGAAGTGCCCTGAGGTGGCCGTTTACGCTGGCGGTTTGGTGATCCTCGGGGTTCATACAGGCAAGCAACCCTGTGATCAAATTCAGATAGTGGCTAGTGGCGGCTAGTTGATTTTGGGAGACCAAGAGCCAAGCCGACCAGAGGCAGAGTTGGGCATTCTGCTCGATGATCGCCGTAGGTAGTGCTTGCAGCCAAGCTTGGACTAGCGCTGATTGATCGCTCAATAACAAGCGAAAGCCGATCGAGGCGATCAACGCTCCCGCCCGAACAAAATCGGCAGCAGCTAGCGCATGATTGATCGCCTCGGTGAATAGTTCGGCCTGTTCAAACCAAACACTGGCCCGCCCGTGCAGCTGCGCCATCCCATTTTTACCCAGATGTTGCTCGGCACTATGCAGCAAACTTTCACGAAATAGCTGATGATAGCGATACCAGTGTTGCTTTGGGTCAAGCGCTCGAACAAACAGATTCGACCGCTCAAGGTAATCCAGTAGCCCTGATGTGGATGCTGGAAGCGCCGCCAAAACCATCGGGTCAATAACCGCCTGACACAGTGCTTCGCTCAGCCGATCAAGGATTGCGGTCTGAAGTAAGAATTGTTGGACTGCTAGCGGCTGTTTTTGCAGAATCTCTTGGGTAAAATAGTCAAAAATTGCTCGCTGATTGCCAGAACTTGTCGCTAATAGATCAATTGCGGCCAAAGGATTATGCCCATGGATCGAAAGTGTCAGCAGTTGCAGGCCCGCGATCCAGCCTTCAGTGCGGGTTTCGAGGTTTGCCAGCGTTTCGTCGGGTAGCTCTAGCTGGATGGTTGTGCTAAGAAACGCGCTGATCTCAGCTTTGTTAAAACGTAACATACCTACCAACAGCTCATTCAAATGCCCAGCCACCCGCCAGCGGGCAAGTGGGAGCGGTGGCTCGCTACGACTGAGCAGCACGAGTTGGAATCCGGTTGGTGCATGATCGATCAACCATGTGAGATCATGGTGAATTGTGGGATCGCTGATTGTCTGATAATCGTCCAGCACTAAGGTTAATTGCTGGTTCACGCTGGTTAGACCATTGACCAAGCTGATCAAGACATGCGACAAAGCAATCGACTGGGTGTGTAGGGCCAGTGCCTCGGCAGCGGCTTTTGGGGCAACGTCGTGGAGTGCTGTTAGGAAATAGCTCCAAAAACGGTTGGACTGATTATCGTTTGGCTCTAGGCTTAGCCATGCTAGCGGGTGCGACTGAGTTCTAGCCCAATCAGCAATTAACGTGGTTTTGCCAAAGCCAGCTGGTGCGCATACCAAGATCAACGGTAGCCGCTGATTGTTGAGGTGTTCAATCAGTTGTGGGCGCAGAACCAAGCCTACCCGCGAGGCTGGAAGCATAAACTTGGTGCGTAACAATAATGTGATCGAGGTGGATTGATCAGCTAAGCTAGCTGCCGCCTGCAGGAGCCGTTCAAGGCTCAGTTGTTCAACAAGCCCAAGATACACTTTGCGGGTTTTGCCAGCCTTTTTGCTGTAGGCATACCAATATGATCGAGCGCGGCGCTGCTCACGGCGGGCAGTAAAAGTTCCTGAAGTTGACATAAAATAGAACGTTGTATGAGTAGGAGCCTTGAGCCATGCATACCAAGCACTAGATTCGACGGCGACCCGCTGCTGCCGCCCATTGCTCGTATATTCAAGCCATTCAGAATCACAAACAGGGGTGGTTCGATGCGCAGCAGCACGTAATGGCATAGCGTTCCTTCCAACATGTTGGTTACAAGTTACCCAATATTATACCCACCCCCGCGAGAATTCTGTATATTAACTTAATTGGCGAATTGGCGTACCTGCTAAAAAGGCCTGAATATCTTCAATCGCTTCGCCAAAATAGGTTTGGTAGTTGCGTTGGGTAACATAACCTATATGCGGTGTGGCTAAGACATTTGGCAGAGTACGAAATGGGTGTTGCCCAGGTAGTGGCTCAATCTCAAATACATCCAAGCCTGCTCCGCCGATCCAGCCCTGTTCTAAGGCATGGATCAGCGCCGCTTGATCGACAATTGCCGCCCGAGATGTATTGATCAAATAGGCATGGCGGCGCATGCGCTGAAGCTCGGCAACACCAATTAAGCCGCGTGTCCGCTCACTTAACACCAGATGAATCGAGACAATATCACTTTGTTCAAGTAGTTGGGCTTTGGATTCAGCCAATTGGACTCCTAGCGCTTGGGTATGCTCAAGCGTGAGATTTTGGCTCCATGCCAGTACATCCATCCCAAAGGCTTGGGCGACCTTGGCGATCTTACTGCCAATTTTGCCCAAGCCTAATAAGCCCAAACGCTGGCCTGCTAAATCCATTCCAATGCTTTGTTGCCATGGGCCATTGGTGCGTAATGCGAGATTTTCGGGCACGATCTGGCGGGCTAGCCCCAAAATCAGTGCCCAGGTTAATTCGGCTGGTGGCTCGGGATGGGTGGCGGTTCCGCACACTACAACCCCTTGGGTTTGCGCCGCCGCCACATCGATCGAGGCATTACGCATGCCTGAGGTGATCAATAGCTTGAGTTTTGGCAGTTGGGCTAGCAGATCGGCTTTAAATGGCGTTCGTTCGCGCATAATCACGACGATCTCACAATCGTGGATTGCTTGGACTAAAGCTGCTTGCTCGCTGAAATGGCTTGAAAAAACTTGTATGTCTAGCTGCTCAGCCAAAACCGACCAATCGGCCATGGCCAAAGCGGCGTGTTGATAATCGTCAAGAATTGCACAGCGCAGTTTTGACATTGAATCGCTCCTTGACATGCTTTGTTGAGCCTGACCCTTCGCTTTTTGGTCAATACCCTTACAATCGTTGGTATTCTACTGCTTCAAGCAATAATCACAAACCTACCTGTAGAAGCCAATGTTCCGCTGTTAGGCCGATAAAAATCGCAGATTTTCGTTCTACACTACCCACATCAGTATTATAGGAGGAGATCGATGACCGACGGCAGCAATCAATTGCCTTGGGAGCAACCCGCATGGCTTGAACACTTGAGCGGGTGGATTGCGCAGCAACTCAGTATTCATCAGCTGACAGCGCTTGCTCCGTTGGAACTCGTGCATCAGCGCCCATGGTCGGCCTTTGGCCAAGTTTGCACCAACCATGGCATGATCTATTGCAAAGCACCTGCCCCAGCCTTTGCATATGAAGTTGGTTTGACGCAGGCCTTAGCGCAATGGCATCCGGCTTGTAGCGTGCCGATCTTAGCGATCGAGCCAACCCATGGCTGGATTCTCTCTGGCGATGCTGGCACGACCTTACGGGTACTCGGGCAAAATCTGAGCCAACTTGATCATTGGTATGCCCTGTTGCCAGAGTATAGCGAATTGCAAATTGCCTTAGCCAAGCGAGTTCCAGCCTTATTGGATCTCGGCGTGCCCGATCGGCGATTAACAATATTTCCAAGCCTCTTTACCGAAATTCTGGGCGATCATGATCAATTATTGCTTGATCAGGTGGGTGGGTTGAGCAGCGCCGAGTATCACCAATTGCAAGGCTTACCGGCGACAGTTCAAGCGCAGGTGGCACAATTAGCCTCGTATGGCATACCAGAAACGCTGACCCACGAAGAAATTCATGAGAATAATGTGCTTTACGGGCCGCGCGGCTATACGATTACCGATTGGAGCGATTGCAGCGTAAGTCCTCCCTTCTTCTCGCTGCTTGTCACAGTGCGGGCTGCCGCCCATTGGCTCAAACTCGACGAGCATGGTGATTCTATCCAGCGCTTGCGTGATGCCTATTTGGAACCATGGACACGCTTCGCATCACGCCAAAGCCTTGATCAAGCTGCCGACATCGCCTACCGCCTTGGCATGATCAATCGGGCGCTCTCATGGCGACAAGCGCTGAAGGGGCTTGATCGGCAACATACCAAAGATTATATCGATAGTATTGCTGGTTGGCTCCAAGATTATTTAGCCACCCATGCGAATACTGAGTAACCAGCCAATCCATGTCACGCTGTATTTTAGGGCTAGGGGTGGATTTGCATCTGCCCTTAGGGAGTCAATGTCACCTCAATTCGCACGACTTCTGGAATCGTACCAACCCGAATCGGCGGCCCCCATGTGCCAAAACCCGATGATACGACAAGCTGGCTAGCCCCGGTCGTCAGCGTGCCCCAATGCTGATCGTACATCTGGTTGGTTAGCAGCGTAAAGGGAAAAATCTGCCCAGCATGGGTATGACCGGAAACTTGGAGATCAGCCCCAACGGCGACCGAATCCTCAAATCGATTAGGGTTGTGATCCATGACCAACAGCGGTAGGCTAGGATCAGCAGTTTGGATGATCTCGGCAAGCGGCTTAGCCACGACAGCACCTGAGGTACGTGGCCCGCCAATATCATCGCGCCCTACGAGCACAATCCGTTGATCGACCGTAACCCACTCATCAATCAGCAGCTGAATCCCAGCGGTTGCCAGTTCTGACCGAAACAAAGCCAACTCTTCGGCTCGAACATCGTGATTGCCCATAATCGCGTAGATTCCAAGCCCCGCCTGAAGTTTGCTTAGCTCTGTGGCCATGGCCTGGTCGCGAAACGGCTGAAGATCATCATCAATAATATCGCCAGCAATCAGAACAAGGTCAGGCTCAAGTCCATTTACCATTGTGACGAGTTCATGAATGCGATTGGCATTATTGGTATAGCCAAGGTGGGTATCGGATATGAGCACAATTGTGATAGTTTGCGGCGAACTAACAGGCGCAGCAACTGTTAGCCCGTACTCTGCCACCACCGGCGTGCGTGCTCGCCATGTGCCATAGCCTAGAATACCAATCAAGAGAGTCATTACGATGGTTCCCGTAACCAGCACTAGGCGATGTGGACGCTGCCTCCATGCAGCAGCGATTCCGGTTAAGCGCTGGATAAGGCGCAAGAGATCCACCAATGCCAGCAGCATGCCTGCATAGACAAAAATGGCGATCCAGTAGCTGCCAATTGCGGCGACGAGCGCCATCATGCCCGCGGGTATACGGCCTGCCGTGAGGCGAGTCAATAGTGGCGTACTTGCTAGCACCCACACCACTGCCCAGTAGCCCCAGCGCGGGATACGCTGCGGGATAAGCGCCTGAAGCCATTGCCATGTTCGACGACCAATGTACCAATTAATGCTTGCATAGAGCAGGAGTATGCTAACGACAATAACGATGCTCATAGAATGTATTCCCCTAATTGCCACATGGTTTGTTTGCAAACCAACGCATGGCTGACCATGCATATGCTAGAACGCGATCGCTGCTGTTATGGATGGAGCAACAGCTCAACCACTTGGCTAAGCTGATTCAGCAGCGTTATACCACGGAATGTCGTTTTTTCAAATTCCCTTCTCATGGGCAAGGCTATTCATGATTGGCAAATCCCCAACGTTAATTAGCTAGAAGCCGCTTCTATCGATATATCAATTATCTAAACATCTGAATAAGCCTCAGCGACGAGCCACGATATATCAAACCAATTGATCAACGTTGATAATAGCTTCAATTTAATTCGATAGCCTTAGAGCATCGAAGCAAATCTGTATGGCCATTTTCACAAGGAGTGTGTGATGAAAAATACTGATGTTTTTAATAGCTTTGATTTAATCGTTCCGATTACTCAAAAAACGATTAATGATCAACTTACTCATCTAGTTCGCCTAGGAGTGATTAACCCCGAACTCATTATCACCCAAGTCTGGGATGCTGCAACCAAACAAGATATTTATGCAATTTTGGCTTCAGCAGCAGATTTACCCAAAAAACCAGATGGTAGCGTTGATTCGAGCAAGCTTGACGGCTATCTTGATGGCATGATGTTGCCACAAATTTCAATTCACGAAAGCGGTACGATTGTCTTATTAGTGCTCAATTTTCTTTCGGGCACGTTTGGCTACTGGGGTGGTTCGCCGCATAATCCAACATGGATGACCGTTGATATGAGCAATTGGAAATTTGGCATTAGCGTCAATATGGATTTAGCAACCTTAGCCAAAGATGATCTCAACCAGAAAATTAAGGTTCCTGATAATGTTCAACAGCAGCTTAGTGGATTTATCGATAATATGTTTACGGTGAATCATCTCTTTATGGATTTTGAGTCAACCGATTTAATTAATTTCGACCCAACGGTAACAAGTGTTGGCAATGCTGGTGATGATGTCAAGAAACAATTTGTATTTTTTATGCAAGAATACCTGAAAGCCCAAAAAGATGCTGGTAATCCCTATGTGCTTGGCTATACGATGAGTGCCACCGATCAATCAAACTATGCTAGTTATGGCGGCGTGCCCGATTCATTACGTCCAGTTGGTACAACCTATAATTTCTATAATGATGCGACGAATCCCGATATTAGTACATTGAACTTTGCCTTGGTAACCAAAGGTGGTCATCAATCAATCTCAACCACGCCTGGCAATTTCGATAGCAACTGGATCAGCCCAAACGAGCAATGTGACGCAAAAATGATCTATTCGCATCAAGTCTTGCTCGAAGAATATTTCCTCAAGCCAATTTTTCAGCAGATCCATGATGGTATTTATGCGCAAATTAAAGATCATCTTTCGGTTGATAGCGGTGCTGATTATGATCACGCCAAATCAACTACTGCCAATGGCTTCAGCTATGCAATTATTAACGATAAAGATGGTGATGATCAGTATGTCAATAATTATTCAGTTCAAATTACGAATCAAGCCCAAAGCGCTCAAGTTGATCTTAATTTCTCGGGTCAGCTCTATTTTTATAAAGAACAAAGCAAAGATATGCTTTTCTGCACTGCTAAAGGTTGGGCTTGGACTGGCCTTGATTGGAGTGGAACGGTTTCATTAATCACCACAAAAGATACCAATGGCAGGCCAAATCTCTCAATTACCAAGCAATTTAACATTAGCAACGTTAATAAAGGCCATGATCAAAATAGTTGTGCCGAAGCTTGGAGTATTATTGGCGATATTTTGGGATCAATCCTTGATGCATTTTCATTTGGCTTAGATGGAAATTTCTTCGCCAATCTCTTTTCTAATGCCTTTGGTATTCATATCGGGAGCATCGGTAATATTGGGCTTGTGCTTAGCGATATTGGCACAACGATCAATACGGCGCTCGTTCTACCTGCGGGGAATGTATTCTTCATTAGCAACCCAACTGCCGATCCATTAGCAAATTTCTATCTTGAATTACATTATAAATCTGAACACTAGGCTTTAAATAAAGGAGTTTATCGTATGTCAACCTCTCCTGTTGATCTAATAACCTTACCAACCACGAATTTCTCGACCGATCACGTTAGTTTTCAAGTTTCGGCTGAACTGATGCAAAATAGCCAACAATCATCGCCAATTTCGCCAACCAATAATTTGGTGGTAGTGCAGGATAGTGCTGGCAAGCCAATGCTATTTTCGATTGGCACTGATCAAACGCTTCATTTGATTAAATACGATGAAACTACGCCGACAGGCTGGCAGGTGATTAATCTGAGCACCCAATGGAGTGATTATAGTCATGCGGTTGCCTTTGATCTTAGCCAAGATACCCATGGATTGATTTCGATTACGTTTGCCTTAGCAACAGCAGATCAAAAGAAAACAGCTGTATTCAGCGCAAGTATGCTTTCGAATGATTACACAAAAACTGATTGGACTACACTAAGCCAGCAATGCAAAGAAATTGCTGGGCTTGATCCAACCTTTCAAGCTGAATCAATTCGATTGGGGACATCAAATGATGGTCATCCGCCGATCATTATCATTGTTGGCTCAATTAATAATGCGAAATTCTATTATCAAGTCATTGATGGCCAAACCTCGCAAACCCTAGAATTTCCTGAAAATGTCATCAGTAATCCTGGCAGTTTATTAGAAGTTACCACTAGTCATACAATTGGCCAGCGAGCTTTTTTCTTTTTATACCAAATTGGGGCAACCCAGACCTTGGAAGCAACAACCTTGGCTGATCAATTCCAAGGTTCGCTCCAGTATGATTTTAGTCCAGGCAATGCAGGGATTCCGGCAGAATATAATAATCTGACTTATACATGTATGACTACTGCCTTGGGTACGCAAACCAGCCCACTCGATATTTCGTCAGATGTTTATATTGGAACAACCGATGGTGTCTACGTTTTTGCCAATTCGCGTTTGGCTGGAATGCAAAAAGTGACCGATGCGATTAAAGATGTGCATCAAATTATTGTAACAGCGACTGGCGATACAATCGGCCTATGGGTCATGGCAAGCCCAAACAAGCTGTATTATATCGCTAGTAAACCTGGATCGCCTTATACCTTTAATGAGCCGATTCTCTTTAGCGATACCGTTGTGCACATTGCGCCAACCCGAAGCGGATTGAGTCATTCCAACGAGCTATTTGTGGTTGACCAAACCCAGCATGTTGTCCACTATTGGCAAGATCCAAATACAACACTTTGGAGTCAGCGCACCATCACAATTGCTGATCAAAGTTATCTGCTTAATTTCAATTCCTATACAACCCATATTCATCTACAAGATCAAAATGGTATGGCCTTGGCAAATATTCCATTAGCAATTAGTTGCTCAACTTGGAGTTATGCAACTATCAATGGACGGATTTATAGCCTTGATCAGGATGTGATGGCCCAAGTACCTACCGATGCCTTAGGCAACTTAACCATTATTCTGCCAGCTAGCGATTTAACCGCCCCAATTATTCATGTTCAAGCAGATTTTATTGATCAAACTCTAAATATTTATCCTCATGGCAAAATTACGAAAGGACTTCAGGCAATTAAATCAGGTGATGATTTAAAAAACGCCAAAACTGCTGATGGTTCAGCAGTTATTGGTGGCGATCTAGATACTATAACCCTCAATAGTGTTGCGCAAAATATTGGCCAACTCCATCAACTTAGCAGCCAAATTACTGGACCAATGGGCAGTAACACCTATGTTGTGCTTACCGCTAAAAATGCTAAACAAACCGGAAAACTCAATCCATCGCAACCTGCTGCGAAACAATTAACCATGCAGGTTAGTCGTAATCGTAGCTCGGCAACCCTAAGCTTGAATTCGGCTGATGATATATTTGATGATATTGGCGATGCTTTTGGTGACGTTTGGCACGAAATTGAACATTTTTTCGTGGCTGGCATTGATAAAATTGAGCAAGGCATTACCTATCTGAGCAATGGAGTGTCATTCCTGATTAAAGAAGCCGAGCAAGGTTTAAATTTTATCCTTAAAGTTGCTGATAAAGTCTATAACATCGTGCTCGATTCAATTGCTAGTATCTATAAAGTATTGAGTTGGATCTTCCAATTAATTAAAGTTGGGATTGAAACTCTGATTAAATGGCTAGGATTTTTATTTGGCTGGGATGATATTTGGCATACCCACAAAGTTTTGGCTCGAATTATCAGCCAAGGGGTTGATTATGGAATCAATCGCATGGAAAGCGAGATTAACGATTGGACTAATAGTATCAATACAACTTTTGATCAACTCAATCAGCAAATTCATGCAACATTAGTGCCAAGTTCACTCCAACTAACCACGCCAAATACAATAACCAATAATCAAAGCAGCGATCAACAAACGCAGCTATTTCAATCGCCAGGTGGCAATTGGTCGGCCTATCAACTCCAACATAGCGGTATGTTAAATGGATTTGGGGCAAATCTCCAACACAACCCATTTATCCAATTTCTCAATGATGTGGTTATTCCAACCAGTCAACAATTGTATGCTGCACTTGAAAATGATTTTGATGATCTGAAACAGATTATTATTGGTGGAGTAACAATTGTTGATACGCTTAAATTATTTGCTGATCTTGCAACCACGATTATCGAGCCAATTAAAACTATGGTGATCGGTTTGCTCAAGTTTGTAGTCGATTTAGCAAAAGATATTCAGCATGCACTCGTTGACGATCTGGATATCCCATTGCTGTCGGATCTTTATAAGTGGGTGACTGGGCTATTTGGCGAAGGCGAAGATTTTAGCGTGGTCAATGGAGTTTGTTTACTGCTGGCAATCCCCGTAACGATTATTTACAAAGCTAGCGTTGGTTCGGCTCCTTTTACTGATCAATCGCAGATGCTTGATGATCCAAACTTGTTCAATACAATTATGGGTCAACCCAAACAACAACTGATGCTCGGCACGGCCAAAGCGCTCAACGCCTCAACCTCAAAATCGGTCGGTGTGGTCTATTCGCAGGTTGGGGGCTTGTTGGCAGCAATTGTTGGCCCAATGATCACCATTGCAACCCTGTTTAAACTTGCCGCCAACGAGCAGGAAGTAACGATTAAATCGCGGGCGGCGCAAGTCAGCATTGTGCTAGCCTTAACCAAGGCTTTATTAACCTTTCCGATTCGCAAATCTGAGCAATCGATTGCTGGTTATACGCTAAAAATAAGCTCATGGCTGCTCAGTGTCTGCAATACAGCCCAAAGTGCGATTATTCGCAGCCCGCGCATTGGCGGTGGGATCACAATTGGGATTGATAGCATCATCATCGTTATGGCGCTGATCGCCGACGGACTGGATCATGCTGATGGCTGGACATGGACAACCGATATTCTGTCGAATGTTAGCGGCATTGGTGCGGGTATCGGCCAAGTTGCTAAAGGTACAGATGTTGGCGATGCAATTGGCATTGTTGGTTGGGCAGGCTCGTATGTAAGTAGTATTGTTGGTTTCTCGGCAGCCGTGATCAAATTGGCCAATGGGAGCGATAATGAAGCACTCAGTTTGATTAACCTCGGTGGGTTATAGGCGTGCCATGAACCGCTGCTGATCGGGACGGCGGAAGCACAGGCGTACTGGCGACACGCGGCGAGACCCCATCGCCGCGCTGCCTAGCGTTTGATAGAAACGTCTTTGATCAACATCAATAGCATCACAGCGTTACGCTCCGGATCACTGCAAAAGCTGACGGACACCCTGAATAATTAGGCTTGACGGATATGTTAGGATATAAATCAAGGAAATAGGAAGAGAATTGCATAGTGTAGGATTGTAGTGATGAAATCAATCGCAATCGAGTTTGGTACAAAAGATGGGCCAAAGATTATTGACACCCCTCTGATTAAAGTTCGTGGTAAGACCATTGTTATGGAAAATACGATCTATGCGATTCCGAATATTGCTGCAATTCAGGTGGTTGATCTTTCACAGCGAACTCCGTTTCCACTCATTTCAATTTTGCTCCTTTTTGTCGCTGGATTGCTTCTATACCAAGAAAATATGGTTTATCTTTTCACAAGATTTGATAGCGATCTGTCACCACGATTATTGCTCAGTATCGGTATTATTGGGATTAGTATCTTCTTGCTTATGCGAATTGGGCGCTATCTGAAAAATCGGATTGTGTACAATTATGGCTTGTTTCTTCTCACCAATGCTGGCCCAGCAGGATCGACAGTGGTTGAAAGTCGGAATAAAGAATTTCTTGAAGAAGTTGCCGTCGTTTTGTATACCATCATGAATGATGATGACTATAAAGATCTAAATGTGAATGTGGATAGTCGAACGATTACGACGGTTGAGTCATCGACTGGGGTCGTGATTAATAATGGTGCACTATCAGGAAGCGTGGTCAATCGAATCAACTAATGCGCAAGAATATGGAGGATGTTCATGGCAACAGTTCGAAACTCAACAGGGGTTGTGATTGTCGGATCAGAGAGTACGATTACCGGATCAATTCAGAATACGGTCACACAACCGTTGCCGAGTGCTCCGCCACAACCGCAGGATGGAATGGATGCACAAACACGTCGATTGGCATCCATTATCCAGCAAATGACGGAGCATCGACAGTGTTTGGAAACCTTATATATTAGCCGGGCAACACAGGGTGTGCATTGTGCGTCCGGAGTCCATCAGGAGATTGCCCGTCGTGAAATGGCACTGAAAGAACTTGATCATCATCTGCGTGTTGGATGAGACGGGTGGCATGGGTTGTCATTGCTACCCGTGCCACTGGAAATGCCCGATTGTGTTTGAATAGCCGCTTGAGGTGGTGATGACAACGGGCACGGGGTGTGGTCTCGGGCAGCACATCCATCTGCGTCGTGGCTTAGCGTGTCCAGCCAATAGCCGAATTCCCAAGAAGGCCGCGAGACCAAACACGACTTCACTTTGCTCGTGGATATCGGCGTGAACGGTGTCCGGCTTAACATCTTTCGCAAGAACCCGAAAATCTGCGCGACCATGTGGGTGATCACGAGCGAGACCTAGCGCTTGTGTGGGCTTAGTGCGCTATTCCCCATCAGGGCGATGCATAACGAGAGCAGGAGGAGACCCCGATCACGGACAAACACCCCGTGTTGGCGCGTTGGTTCTGCGCAATCGCCCGATATTCTTTGACTAAGCCGATGACTGCGCACGGCAGATAGAGCATGAGGGGCATCAGCGATGCCGTTCCTGCATCACTGGCAAGTTCTCGGTCGATGACCCCAAGCCATTCCTGCGGCGGATAGTGCCCGAGATCAATGTAATAGAAGAAGAGACCGACCACAACACCGATGATCGCGGTCAACCAGGTAACGATCTGAATCACGATCCATCGGGCGGTCGATAACGGTGGTTGATTATCTGATACCTGGTAGATCATTCTTACCTCTTTGTTGCTTGGCTGGTAGATAGGAACACGGGTCGTTAGGGAATCCGAACGGTGAGCAGATACACCACGACGGCGATGGCAACAAACAACAGCACAAACCAATAATCGGCAGCAGGGTTGGAATCCCACATCGTGTGACGAGTAACCAGCCATCGTGTTCATTCGCCCAGCATCGCCAATTATTCCGGTTCACCCCCACGCCTGTGGGGACAATTTTCTGTTCAGCCTTAAGCCGTTCCTCGGCATCGGTTCACCCCCACGCCTGTGGGGACAATCACGTTGCGCACTTCGAGCAGATAGGTTCCGGCGGTTCACCCCCACGCCTGTGGGGACAATGTGTTTGATGCGCTCAAAAAAGAATTGGTTGGCGGTTCACCCCCACGCCTGTGGGGACAATGGCCTGTGCGGGCGCACAATCTTCGCTGGTTTCGGTTCACCCCCACGCCTGTGGGGACGATGTGATGACGTTCAGCTTGCACGCCGCCGCCCACGGTTCACCCCCACGCCGGTGGGGACAATATCGTCGATAGCTTGCAAGTCCAAATCCAAACCGGTTCACCCCCACGCCTGTGGGGACAATCTGACGCTGACCCCTTGGGCGAATACATAATTCGGTTCACCCCCACGCCTGTGGGGACAATCTTTGCTAATACTAGACGAGACCCTACGGGGTCGGTTCACCCCCACGCCTGTGGGGACAATTAATCTGATGAAGTTATACCTTTGGTTGTTTACGGTTCACCCCCACGCCTGTGGGGACAATTTTTTCTATGGAGGTTTCAATGGTCGATTCGACGGTTCACCCCCACGCCTGTGGGGACAATTTGTTCTTGACGGTCATGAGTGGCGACAGTCCCGGTTCACCCCCACGCCTGTGGGGACAATCTCACAATGCACCGCATACTCGCTGATGCGAGCGGTTCACCCCCACGCCTGTGGGGACAATTCATTCCCTAAGCGCATCACGTCAAAGGTAGCCGGTTCACCCCCACGCCTGTGGGGACAATGTCTAATTCGGTTTCCTTGGCATCTTGGTTGGCGGTTCACCCCCACGCCTGTGGGGACAATATATGACCCTATTCGATGATGAAGACGGCAATCGGTTCACCCCCACGCCTGTGGGGACAATTTGTTCCTTTATCTAAAAAAGATTCTTTGTATCGGTTCACCCCCACGCCTGTGGGGACAATCGGGGTGGTGGTAAAGAGCTTCAAATACTCGCCGGTTCACCCCCACGCCTGTGGGGACAATGTGAAAATGAAGTGGACGATGGGCGATTCTAGCGGTTCACCCCCACGCCTGTGGGGACAATGTGAAGAAGTCACGTCCAACGAGGCCCAGTTGCGGTTCACCCCCACGCCTGTGGGGACAATCTCGGCACAACGAGCAAGCTGGACATTATCCACGGTTCACCCCCACGCCTGTGGGGACAATCTCGTGCGTTGGGTAGGTGTTATCAGCGGTCGCGGTTCACCCCCACGCCGGTGGGGACAATTCATGCTTTTTGCTCAAACCATTGACGCAATCCGGTTCACCCCCACGCCTGTGGGGACAATACCATGGAGTTGCTTGATACAACCCAGTACGACGGTTCACCCCCACGCCTGAGGGAACAATACCTCCAGCGGATGGTTGACGATCGCCTTAACCGGTTCACCCCCACGCCTGTGGGGACAATTTTGATCGGACTATTCACGGGCAGCACCTTTTCGGTTCACCCCCACGCCTGTGGGGACAATCGATAGAGTTGTTGCACATCGCTGGGCGCTGCGGTTCACCCCCACGCCTGTGGGGACAATTTGATTTTTCCGACTGTGGCAGCTACGTCTGCCGGTTCACCCCCACGCCTGTGGGGACAATTCGTATAGGTTTGGCCAGCGGTAACACTATAACGGTTCACCCCCACGCCTGTGGGGACAATGCGATCATGGCCTTGGCCACGCACGCGCATGACGGTTCACCCCCACGCCTGTGGGGACAATGTGGTCAAGCGGGCGCGGGCTTCCGGCGTGAGCGGTTCACCCCCACGCCTGTGGGGACAATGCCGATGGCCTGCAACGGGATTGACTCGGTGACGGTTCACCCCCACGCCTGTGGGGACAATGCTATTTTCAGCATCGCGTTGGGCGATGTAGGCGGTTCACCCCCACGCCTGTGGGGACAATGCATCTGCCGTGTTGCGTGCTAGTCTGTCTAACGGTTCACCCCCACGCCTGTGGGGACAATAATTATCTCCTGATTTTTCTTGGCTTTCTTGGCGGTTCACCCCCACGCCTGTGGGGACAATGTGACCGTTGAAACCGTTGCGACCGTCGAAGGCGGTTCACCCCCACGCCTGTGGGGACAATGTATGGCCTAAATCGTCCGTTGGTGGGGTGGCGGTTCACCCCCACGCCTGTGGGGACAATGCTGGTGGTGACGCTGGTGCTGTTCAGGCATTCGGTTCACCCCCACGCCTGTGGGGACAATGGCCTTGACGTTGACGCTGATTTGTTGCGTGACGGTTCACCCCCACGCCTGTGGGGACAATTTCCCCATTCCACCGATATTGATAGACCGGAGCGGTTCACCCCCACGCCTGTGGGGACAATGACATTCGGGCAACGTGATAAATCCGCTTGGGCGGTTCACCCCCACGCCTGTGGGGACAATGAAACCAAGCAATCAACAGAAACTAAAGCACCTGGTTCACCCCCACGCCTGTGGGGACAATCCACCGCGCGTTTGGCAACCTCAAAACTATGGCGGTTCACCCCCACGCCTGTGGGGACAATAATCGCGTCTTGCTCGATCCAAAGCTCGATAACGGTTCACCCCCACGCCTGTGGGGACAATGACCATGTAACGGTCATCAAGCTTAGGTAGCACGGTTTACCCCCACGCCTGTGGGGACAATGCCATAAGCGGCTTGTTTCAAACACTGGTCGGCGGTTCACCCCCACGCCTGTGGGGACAATGTACCTGGGCAAGCTTGGCCTTCTCTGCGTCGCGGTTCACCCCCACGCCTGTGGGGACAATGGTTCAGCGGGTGCGTCGCTCGTCCTCTTTGCCGGTTCACCCCCACGCCTGTGGGGACAATCTGCTTAAAGGCGTTACATCGGCTTATAGTGACGGTTCACCCCCACGCCTGTGGGGACAATCGCATGCAGATGCGCGGCCTGGCCGATGAGGACGGTTCACCCCCACGCCTGTGGGGACAATTTGGCTAAATCGCAGCTTCCTGCTTTGACTCTCGGTTCACCCCCACGCCTGTGGGGACAATTTGTTATATAACCTGTCGTTTTCATCGTTTATCGGTTCACCCCCACGCCTGTGGGGACAATTTCTGTATCTGATTCTTCATCTAATAAGGATTCGGTTCACCCCCACGCCTGTGGGGACAATCAAGCCGGGCGCGATCATGCTGAAAATTTCCTCGGTTCACCCCCACGCCTGTGGGGACAATTTTGGCCGTTGCTTCCAACGCTCTTGGGCGGCCGGTTCACCCCCACGCCTGTGGGGACAATAGCCATACAAGCCCCGATCTAGACTCAGTAGGCGGTTCACCCCCACGCCTGTGGGGACAATTAACTACTACCAACCAAAATCTATAAAGCCATCGGTTCACCCCCACGCCTGTGGGGACAATACTGTTAGTAGGTAAAGATGCTAAGGGTACTACGGTTCACCCCCACGCCTGTGGGGACAATTACAGTAAACAAGCCCTTAGCTACATATTTTTCGGTTCACCCCCACGCCTGTGGGGACAATCTCTGAGCACTAACTACCGAAGCAAAAACAATCGGTTCACCCCCACGCCTGTGGGGACAATGCTCCATCGCTGCGATGGCGATATGCAGTACACGGTTCACCCCCACGCCTGTGGGGACAATTTTTTGCTATTGCTGAGTGGATATTAAATCGCCGGTTCACCCCCACGCCTGTGGGGACAATCTCAAGCGTGCCCTTCGCGCCGCTAAGGGGATCGGTTCACCCCCACGCCTGTGGGGACAATGGCCTAGTATGGTCATTTGGTGGGCCGACACTCGGTTCACCCCCACGCCTGTGGGGACAATACTGGAATATTTCCCTTTAGGAAGGGATCTGGATCAATTGTAACCCATCAAAGTCTCGGAGTCTACGGCTTGTTTTGCCACAAAATTCCATTGCAAAACCTTGTTCGGTATTTGTCTGATAAATTAGCACTCCTGCTCCAGAACGTACTGCGGTGGTAAGATAGTCCCAAACTAGTTTGCGCACCATTGCCGAGAGGGTTCCAACAAATACGCCCGCTTGAACTTCAAGCATCCAGCGCGAAAGTTCACCGCGTAGGCTAATTGAGACCCGCTCAAGGATAATAACCGTCATTCGCTTGCTCCTCCTTCCGCCCAATTTATTCCACCTTCAACGGCTTCATGTTCAGGGTCCCAGAGATCGCTCGGGGCTGCACTATCAACATCATAGAGCGAATTTGCAGGGACTACCCCAATATCAAGCACCTGATCAATATCGTTGATGATGGTTTTGAGCAAGCGTTGTTCTTTAAAGCGATCCCGTAAGGTTCTTCGTACCCGTGATTCCATCCCATCAAGACCTTCTTTGACTGCTTGGAAGGCTGCGGGAATGGTAATATTCGCTTTATACAAGTCGGCAATATCATAGACAAATGATAGGAGTTTACCAGTATGGATAAACCCAAGCCCGGTTGAGTAGCCCGCTGCGACAATCGCGGCATGGGAAATACCATATAAGCAGCTATTTGCCGCTGATAATGCTCGATTAATCGGATCAGCCGATTGCCAATCATCACGTTTATAGGTGCGTCCATGCCATTCGACACCCGTTTCACGACTGGCCTTGGCATAGGCCTCACGAACGCGGATACCTTCTTTCCCGCGAATTTGACGCAAATTCAGGTTTGCGTCAAGGGATTCTTGAAACCGAAAGCTATACATATTGCGCACAACCTTAAGCCGCAATCCTTCGTCAACATAGAGCCGCGTTTGATGTAATAGACGTTGTGCCGACCGCGTTTCACCCAATCCTTGGGCATACATGCGCACGCCACCTTCACCTGTCCATAAAACGCTGCAGCCATAATCGGTTAATGTTTTGATCGCAGCGTGGGTGATCGTTGTGCCTGGCCCAAGCAATAAGAGCGCGAGTGCCGCACAGGGTACTGCCGTTTTGCCATTCAAATCATGCAAGGCAATCGCTTTGCCATCCTGATCAATCCGACAGCGATCAACATATAAATACGACCAACTATCCCGCATTTTTGGCAGCATTTGGAGATTCATGCCGCTCATGAACGACTCCCGAGCGTAGCAATCGAGAGCAGGCCAAAACCATAGGCTTTGCCTTTGCCAATCCCGTGTTCGAGTGCCTGCCGAAACCGTGCAAGATCGGTGATGCGTAAAATACCTTCAAAGGTTGCCGCTCCAAATGTCAGACGATGTTCCTGATCGCGACCATGGCTAGTTGGTTGGGGTAGAATCTGAACTGCTGGGATGGTTGGTTGGTTGGGAGTTGGTTGGATTCGAAACCCATGATTGTTCGCTTGGCGCATAAGCCATTCCATTCGATCGTGATCTGTGCGCAAATCAACTTGTTTTTTTTGCCAACGTTCCGATTCATCTAGGTTACGCGCACTAATCCGCTTGGTTGGATTGGCACGTAAACGAAAAAAATAATCGGTTACTTGATCGAGATTTCCATATTCTTGATCAATGGTTCGCACTGCGGGATTCCCCCGTTCATCGGGAGCCGAACCCAGCCAGCCCGACGGAATGCGCGACCAATCTGGTAGGGTTGTCGATTGAACCAGTAAGCGGACTTGTTGCTGATCCGCCAGTACCGATTCGAGCCGAAAAAGCACGCCAAAGAATGCCCGTGCATGGTCAGTACCCGCAGGCAATTGTGGAAACCCACGCAAGGCCAGTGTATGCAGCGCATGACAATTGCTTAAGCGTGTTTGGACATCACGCTCAGTTGCATTCAATATAATGCGTGAAAGATACACCATTATTAACCCTCCAACGTATTAATCTCTGCTACGCCAGTTGCTATGCTAATGGTCTGAATAGTACGAGCTGCAAAACGGCGAGCCTTGGGATTCCAAATTTGATCGTATTGGCGATTTCCCTCATGTGGCAGGCATTCAACAATGCAACGAGCGTGTGGTTGGTTGTGATTGGGCCAACTGGAATGCTTGGCATCGCTCAATGCAGTTATAAGATCAGGATAATCGCCAACGCCGGCATAGACTGGTTCACTCGGGACACAGGCTTTGCGCCCTAAATAGATGGGGTAAAT
The DNA here is from genome assembly GCF_039545135.1 of Herpetosiphon gulosus. Lineage (NCBI taxonomy): Bacteria > Bacillati > Chloroflexota > Chloroflexia > Herpetosiphonales > Herpetosiphonaceae > Herpetosiphon > Herpetosiphon gulosus. Next base: position 23,417 of record NZ_BAABRU010000034.1, read on the forward strand.
TGGATGTTGGACTGCCCAAGCTAGCTCCTCGATAAGCTCTGATTCACCTTGCAGGACAACCAAAAATGCGGCATCAACCAAATAATGGCGATAAGAAACATCTGTTTCACGTTTAATCTCGCCTTTAGCATTGAGCACACCGCTTGGTAAACCATCGGCTAGTTTTACCCCACCCGTTGTATGATAATCAATCAAACGTGTACCCTGCTGATCAACCCTTACTCCCATGCGTAACTTATCGGATAATGTTCGTAAGCGATCATCACGTCGATCAAGCCCAAGGGCGCAACCAATTAAGCCGATGACAGCAGATTTGGTTGGTTCGGCAGCCGTATCACGTTGCTCCCAGTGGGCACGTAAACCCCAGGCTTGGAACGGCGCTTTAAGCTGTAAAAAAAGGCTATTGATCATCCTAGACCTCGCGTTGTGGCAGCATCGTCCGCAACCAATTTCCGAGGCTACTCACCGTTTCAAAGGCTTGAATTGGTGTCGTTTCCAGTGCTGGAAGGGTAAAACAGGCCCGTTGCCCTTGGAGTTCATATTTGGTTTGAATTTGGTTGGCATAATATAAGAGGGCTTGAATTGACAAGGTTAACAGCGATTTTGGTTCTTGTGGCTGGGGAATATAGTGGTGGGCGCGATTCAGCTGGATGGGTTGGACAAACGCGTTGGCATAGCTGACGGGAATTGTTCGGTCAAGCACTTCGACTAGGATAAAATCGGCTAAATTATGGGCTGCAAAGCTATTTTGCTTGCCCGATGGAATTGCGGTCATCGCTGCCTGCAATAAGGCCAAGACCGCCTTCGTGGCCAATTCATAATCATTGTGCAGATTTTTAAGCAGGCCTTCCCAATGAATATTAATATATTTATAGTAGGTAGCACTATTGAAGGCAACTTCGCCAAGCATACCGGCCCCCGATTCGCCTGAGCGATCATCAACTGCAGTAAAAAAATCGTATTCTGTTTCAACTTTATGCGTCGAAAAGGCATGGGCAACCTGCACCGCTGCCTCAATATCCTTGAACGGACTTGAGGTGGTCATCCGACCAAACATCGCAATATCAACCGAATGTGGCTCAAACAAGCCACCTTTTTTCTTAATCTCAGCAATCAGATCATTACTGGTTAACCCTGCAAATCCAGTTGCACCCAGTTCGTAATATTTTTCGACTAACCATGAGCTAAGCCGCTCAACTTCGCCAGTCGAAAGGAACATCAATTGGGCGGTTTTATGGGCTTCATTCTTTTGGGTATCAGTACCCTTGCCCTTCTTGCCCTTAGGTTTTTCTTCGCCTTCGCTGCCGTCAGCCCCTGCTGATTTGGTCTCTTTTTTGCCAAGCGATTCAACAAACCGAACAATCTGCTGTTCGGCTTCAGCATCGACTTCATGGTGCTGTTGCAATGCTTGACGAACCCACTCGGGGAGTAACTGAGTGCGCGTAGCTAAAACATCAGCGCTAAAGGCCTCGCGAAATGGTTGATGCCAACGCATACTCCGTTTCTCAGCTTGGCTGGAGATTCGCGAACGCCGCACCCCACCAATGATCGTATCTTTGGGATCACCATTATCGTCGCGATTAAGATTCGATGGCGCATGGTTTTGAATTAAATGGAAGGCAATTAACATCATTCAACTCCTTAATTGATAGAGCGGTACTTATTTTTTGTAGTAGTGTTCGGCCCAGCGACGTTGGATATAACGATCCTGATGGTCCCACTTTTGGAGATCGTCGAGCAGTTGCGACCAATTAATCATAATTTGGCGTGATGCCAACAGGCGCACGATTTGGCGCAGGCGAAATGGCAATTGTTCGCGATCCGCATCGAGCAAAGCATTAAATCGTCGATCGAGGCTTCCGGTTTGATTGTTGCGCTGCTCGCGTTCTTTGCGTAAGGCCGCCCCAAAGCTTTCCTTAGGATTTAATGGTTGGGCCGCCCGAGACTCGTGCTGTTGCTCACGTGGTAGGCGTGTTCCAATTGAAAAGAGGGTGGCAACCAAAAAGTAATCATCATAGGCGTAATCGGGCACGCCATGAGGCAACATTCGAAAAAAAACATCGTAAACGTTGCGAGCCTCGCCATAACTCTGGCCAGCATTGCGTTTCAAACGTGCTCGTCCGCCAGCATCAAGTTGCCAGAGTTGGTTCATAAATTCGAGCGTGTAACTCATGGTTTGGCTCCTTGCCTTGGATTCACCAGCGTCACATAATATTTAGCTTGGAAGGCATTGCGGGCCTCGGTACTCCGTCGTAAGCAATCAGCTCGATCGCCCACTTGGGCTAATCCATAATCAAGTTGTTGGAGTGCAACAGCTCGGATTGTCTCGACCCAACGTTTTTGATGCACCTCTGGCTCTTGAACGGCGGCACTTTGCTCAACAAAGGCCAAAAAATGCTGACCAAGCTCATGCCAGTACCGCTCAAGCATCCGATCATGAATGGTTTGATAACGATGCCGCTTGCTATTTTGCGCTTGATCAAGATGTTGGAAAAACGATGTGCTGAGCAATTTGGCACAGATTGTTGCTTGATCGAGTGCTTCACGCACTGCTTGACGACCAACAGGATTTTCAAGCAATCTCGCTGGTACAGACAAGGCCTCATCCATCCATGCTAAAACCTTAGCTTTACCATCAGTTTTCATCCCAATACAACGAAACCAGATTGTTTGGCTAAAATCACTGTTATTGACCAACTCGCGGTATTGATCGACGACTGCGGGGATTTGGCGTACCCCATCAATCGGTTCATTCAAGAATAGGGTTGAATATTCGCGCCAAGCGGCCTTGCCAATACTCATATGCAGTGATTTATAGGTTTTATCGGCCCCGATGTAGTAACCAACAAAGGGATCTTGCCAGCGTTCACTAGCTTTGATTGGGTATGCACCAGGCTTCCAGTACATCTCACGAACAGCAAGTGCCGTAAACTCGCCGCAACGGCTACAATGATTATGATAGGTGATCGGAAAAAGCCGCACACGCCGAGCAGGAAAGAGTAGACTTTCGACGTAGCCGATCTGGTGCTGTTCTTTTTTCTCTTCAATTAGCCCATCGCCAGTCCATGGCGCAACTTGGGCACGACTTTGTGAAACCTGACGCGGCAGATGACTATGCTGATTGATCAAACTTAAACTAAGGCTTTCAAACAGGTTTTGGCCAATCGGAAAGGTATAAATTGGCGGGTCACCATTAATCGAAGCTCGCCAACCGCTACCACCATTTTGGGCAAAGGCTGGGTACATCGCCAAACCTGCAGTACAACAGGCGGGGCACAGATAAAAATCATCGTTGAGCACATGCTTAAACAAGGCTCGATTGGTTTCCGACGGAATCTCAGGAAAGAGATAAGCAATCGTTTTGATTGGCAAACTTGTGGCTGCTGATTTCTTAGCCTTGGCCACAGGTGCAGGTGGTAAATGGGCATTAATCGCCACATCGCTGGTCTGAAGAAACGGCAGTGCTGGGTCGAAAATATCAAAGCGGGTGGCATAGTGTTGAGCAAATGGATCGAGCTGTTTACGATCAAACGCTCCTCGTTCGATAAGCTCGATCACGTCGGCCAATTCTTGGGGTTGGTGGATAAAGTGCAGAATGGCGATTAATAACCGATTGGTTGCTCCAACGACTAACGGTGAATCATCAATCAAGCTATACAACTCGTGTGCCTTAGTTAGAACCTGTTCGATACTGAGTAGGGCGCTTTCGCCATTAAGCCGCTGACACCGAATCCATGGCTCTGACCAACAATTAAATGTAAAGGTAGTCATTCACGCTCACCTCCTTGATAATCAATGACCAAACCCAAATCAGGATCAAGCCGCACACTCGGATCAATCAAGGCTTGTCCATTTGGATGCAGGAATAACGGAATAAGATATTTGATGCTGACTGGCAGCTTCTTCCAGGGCCAGCGTTGATTGCGTAATCGCGTGAGGAGCCAAGCAGGGTGACTGAGTGGAATCGCATGATTAAGCAGATCACGCTGTGCCGCAAGGGTTAACCCTTCATCAGCTGTATGCTGAATTCGCTGGACTCCGGCTGAATCAAGGGCATAGTTTTGATTGGGCAAACAAAACAGGGGCACAACCGTAATCCGATCGCCGAGGCGCGTTTGAGCTGCAAGCCAACCTTGTACAGCCTGAGCATGATCCTCGTCGGCAGTAAAAAGCGTGAGATTAGCAACACTAATCGGATCGCGTCCATGCGGTGGTGGAATCAACCGCACACGGGCAGTATCATTCATCATCGTTTGATTACGCTGAAGATCGTTCCAAGCGGTTTGCAGATAGGGCGCAGGCGGATTTGGGGTAGGTGGGCTTGCAGAATACACTGCTTCGATCAAACGGCGATAATCTTGAGGCAGTTGAATGAACTGCGGTTGCTCGAGTGCTTGCAAGCAATGCCAGGTTTGATACAAAATATAGGCTGCGTAAATACGTTGCCAAGCGTATATTGCTGGCAACCCTTGTTGATCCCATGGATGATAAATGGTTAAGCATGCCTGCTGATGTGCTGGTCGTCGTTGGCGTTGGTGGCGTTGCAAGCGTCCAGCTCGTTGTAATAACAGGTCGATCGGCGCGAGGTCGCTAATCATCACATCAACATCGTAATCGAGACTTTGTTCAAGCACTTGCGTCCCAATAATGATAATCCGATCGGTTGGATTGCGTGGATGATTGCCTAAAAGCTGCTGAACCTGTTGCTCGCGAGCTTGGCGTTGAATTTGGGGCATGCGTGCATGGAGTAATCCATGAGCTGTAAGTGTGTGACAATCGGGATGTTGCATGAGTGCAGCATATAGGGCTTGAGCATCCGCCACACGATTACAAATCCAAGCAACAGCCCCCCCATCACTAATACAATCGAACAAATATTGAACTTTTGCTTGAAGTGTCGAAGTATGCAACCACGCAAGCTTGATCTGCTGATGCGGTCGAAAGGCAGCAAACTCAAGCGTTTGAATACTTGTTGCAGCGACATGGGTTAATAAGGGATAGGCAGCGGAAGACGTTGTTGCTGGCTGATCTGCGTTTTTGGTTAATCCAGCCTGAAATGCCGCGATTAAGGCGTTGCGGCGTTGAGCTGGCAAGGTTGCCGAAAGCAAAATTACTGATGAACCAAGCACTGCAAGCCATTGTAGGGTATGTTCAAGAATTGTATTCATATAGGTGTCATAGGCATGCACCTCATCGAGCATCACCACCTTTCCGGCCAAGCTAAATAAGCGGAGCATATAATGGCGGGTATTCAACCCAGCCAACTCAACTTGATCGACAGTTCCAACCCCAAAAGGCGCTAACAATGCCCGTTTGGATGAACTAAACCATGTCAGCATATGTTCGCTACTTGGCAGGACATCGCTGGTTTGCTGTGCATCACTATCGATATAGCGATCTGCATCGAGCACTAGCTGGCGCAGATCATCTTCGACTAAACGGGCTTGACCATGTACTAGCTTGACCATGCCCTGATCGCCATAGAGCCGTTGATAGAGCTGACTCATACGGACAAACATATGATTGCTGGTAGCGATTGTGGGGAGCGCCACAAAAATTTCATCGGAGCCAGTAGCTTTCGCGATGCGTTGAGCCAGCGTTTGGGCAGCTTCAGTTTTTCCTTCGCCAGTGGGAGCCTCGATCAAAAATAAACTTGGCAACATAGTCGCGTCGAGGGTCAAATTATCAACAATCTGTTGAATGGGGCGCAATGTTTCGGCACAATCAGGAAATAAACTTGCACAATTAACCTCGTGGTCAAGCGTTCTTCGTGGGATAAACCCAATCTGTGGTGGTAATTCGAATAGGTAACTTTCACTGGTAGCATAATATTCTTGGAGTGAGGCTGTACAATTCGCTGGAAAAAAAGACGCGTTCGAGCCAATCCAATCAGCGAGCGTCATCAAACCAACCAATCCGATAGTTGCAGCGCGGATGCTTTGCGGTTGGCCAATCTCGGCGAGTGTATAATTGGGTGCAGCGAAATAGCGGTGTAAAATGCTATACCCTTGTTTACGAATTGGGTTCCAATGAACTGGCTCCCCAATCGCTGTTAATGCATCGCGCACAATCCCTAATTCCTTCGAGAATTGCCCATGATGACCATTGATGGCATCGCGAAGAATATGGATAAATCTGCGTGAGACACCTGGCTCAAGCTCGCCCAAATGATCAGCAATAAACACCGCACCAACTAAAGTGTGGGGTAAGCGGGGTGTTGAAGGCAGCGGTGGCAGGAAAAAGCCGTGTTGGGCAAGCCGTTGCGCATGGGTTCGTGTTAGGTGAGTCGTTTGTTGGCCTTGAAATGGAGCCGAGAGCTTCCCAATATCATGGAGAGCTACTAAAAATGGCAGCCATTCATATAGAGCGGCGAAATGACATCCCTGCCATGTATGTTCGAGAGTCGAGCGAATACGGGGCGTTGTGCCAGAGGCTAATAATAAACGTGTCACATGGCCGACATCGATCATGTGATAGATTGCAGGATGAAAATGATCAGTAGTCGTTGTTTTTCCCCATAGCTCCTTGATTTGGTCCTCCATAGTAGCCATCCTTATGTGGGGTGATTTATATGCCAAGAGTGGTGATCGATTGGATGTTGTGGTGTGGATTGTTTACAACCATAATTCTTCTGAGAGTATACGGGTTCATATATATCCTGTCAAGAGATTGTAGATAAATCAATGACCATTGCAACTTTCAGTATAATAGGAATATCCTCACACTGGTGGGGGTGACCCGAATTAGGGTCGTAAACATTCAGAATATTTATACTACGTCCTCACATAGGTGAGGGTATTACAAACGTTCCAGTTATTAGCTCCCAATCAAATGTTGTGCTGAGTATAACCTTGAATCTAGTTCACAAATGTGCTAATACCAAAAGTCATACCAAAGATACTTCAATAGGGTATAATAAGCAGGAAAGTGCTTATTAGAGCGCTTCGTTCCAGTATTGTCCCCACAGGCGTGGGGGTGAACCGACGATGCCATGGCCGCGCTTGGTTCCGAGCGGATTGTCCCCACAGGCGTGGGGGTGAACCGGCTAAAGGCGATGATGTGATTGTTACGATCACATTGTCCCCACAGGCGTGGGGGTGAACCGCTGCCAGCGATTCGTCAAGGCAAATTCAACGCATTGTCCCCACAGGCGTGGGGGTGAACCGGCATCACCAAAAACGCACCGCTGCAATGCACATTGTCCCCACAGGCGTGGGGGTGAACCGTGCTATGTGCGTGTTAGGCGCTCAAGGCACGCATTGTCCCCACAGGCGTGGGGGTGAACCGTCGAGACGATGACGCAACTCAGCCAACAAACCATTGTCCCCACAGGCGTGGGGGTGAACCGCCTGAATCTTGGCTTGATCGTAAGACTAATACATTGTCCCCACAGGCGTGGGGGTGAACCGACAATCATCGGCGAATGCATGCCCGTATTCGTATTGTCCCCACAGGCGTGGGGGTGAACCGCGGGCCTTGGTGATTTCGCTCTGCGCATCGCCATTGTCCCCACAGGCGTGGGGGTGAACCGTCGTCACACACGCCAACGGGAGCCGTGCCAGCATTGTCCCCACAGGCGTGGGGGTGAACCGTTAGCCAGGTGTTCTTGTTTGTTGGCCAATTGATTGTCCCCACAGGCGTGGGGGTGAACCGCCAGTTGAAAACGTGGCTAGATTTTGAGCGCTATTGTCCCCACAGGCGTGGGGGTGAACCGCGCCACCATGCGCGAATCAATTTCTTGGATAAATTGTCCCCACAGGCGTGGGGGTGAACCGTAGGCAATAGCAAATGGCTTGCCATCGTTAATATTGTCCCCACAGGCGTGGGGGTGAACCGTACAAGAAATGCGACAGCCGATCATTCAAGAAATTGTCCCCACAGGCGTGGGGGTGAACCGACAGTTAACAAATATCTTAGAGGTAACTTACCATTGTCCCCACAGGCGTGGGGGTGAACCGATGCTAAGAAACTACATGATCTCTTAACTAAGATTGTCCCCACAGGCGTGGGGGTGAACCGAAACTGATTGGACTGAAGATAGTTTATCTATTATTGTCCCCACAGGCGTGGGGGTGAACCGCAAGATTTTAAATGGACATTTTATAGCGGGGCATTGTCCCCACAGGCGTGGGGGTGAACCGATAGGATTGCGTAACCACTCTTGAGAGCGGATATTGTCCCCACAGGCGTGGGGGTGAACCGCCCGTGGTGTCATTGCTCGCCGTGGTGGTGATATTGTCCCCACAGGCGTGGGGGTGAACCGCGCGTTGCTGTTGCCCGTGCTGTGTTAATCGCATTGTCCCCACAGGCGTGGGGGTGAACCGAAATGTGTTCAGGTTGTGGGTTGCTTGATTAAATTGTCCCCACAGGCGTGGGGGTGAACCGTTATCGGAACAATGGGGGATTGAGCATGAGATATTGTCCCCACAGGCGTGGGGGTGAACCGTATATTCCCCCTCTCCCAAATCAAAGGAAAAAATTGTCCCCACAGGCGTGGGGGTGAACCTGCACCAGCCTCATGATCACCATCGGCCGCAGCATTGTCCCCACAGGCGTGGGGGTGAACCGTCTGCTGAGCAAGGTTGGTCAACAATCATCGGATTGTCCCCACAGGCGTGGGGGTGAACCGACGACTTGCCCATTCTCGCCGTTCATCAAATAATTGTCCCCACAGGCGTGGGGGTGAACCGCGACCAGACCTACTTAGGCTTTTTGATCAGCGATTGTCCCCACAGGCGTGGGGGTGAACCGCATTGATCAATGAGCTGAGCACGAAATACACATTGTCCCCACAGGCGTGGGGGTGAACCGGGATCGCCTGACCTTTACGCAGCTATATTATAATTGTCCCCACAGGCGTGGGGGTGAACCGTACATGTCCTGCGTCACTTCCTCTCTTAATTCATTGTCCCCACAGGCGTGGGGGTGAACCGAAAGTGCGCAGCGGCGAGATTAGCAAGCGTAAATTGTCCCCACAGGCGTGGGGGTGAACCGACCAAGAAAACTATGTAGAACTACTAAAAGATATTGTCCCCACAGGCGTGGGGGTGAACCGACCAAGAAAACTATGTAGAACTACTAAAAGATATTGTCCCCACAGGCGTGGGGGTGAACCGGCGGCGATGATTATGAATCAGAAAACGCCGAGATTGTCCCCACAGGCGTGGGGGTGAACCGCCCTACATCGGGCGGCGCGATTCGGTTTATACATTGTCCCCACAGGCGTGGGGGTGAACCGTGTGGGATATGTGGGATAACTTGCAACCAGTTATTGTCCCCACAGGCGTGGGGGTGAACCGGCTGGCTCTGGCGTGGCATTGGTAGTGGCCAAATTGTCCCCACAGGCGTGGGGGTGAACCGAAAGAGGACAATCTACACCGATAACAGGACAAATTGTCCCCACAGGCGTGGGGGTGAACCGTCAAAAGTATTTCCCCCCCTCTCCCCCAGCTTATTGTCCCCACAGGCGTGGGGGTGAACCGTTAAAGGCCATCATATGGCCAGCCGTGGTAGCATTGTCCCCACAGGCGTGGGGGTGAACCGTTGATACTGACATTTGGGCTTCTATTCAGTTTATTGTCCCCACAGGCGTGGGGGTGAACCGCCAAGCTATTATACTCAGCTTGGTTTTTTCCAATTGTCCCCACAGGCGTGGGGGTGAACCGACACCGAAAAAGACATCTTCAACGGTGTTATCATTGTCCCCACAGGCGTGGGGGTGAACCGCGTGCTCCTCGTGCTCGGCCTTCTATTTCTGTATTGTCCCCACAGGCGTGGGGGTGAACCGTAGGTTTTATGGTTATTGGTGTTGTTGGTCCCATTGTCCCCACAGGCGTGGGGGTGAACCGCTCGTTCTAGTGAGATTGTTAAACGTGCATCTATTGTCCCCACAGGCGTGGGGGTGAACCGGAGATTAGATCGATTGCCGCCAAGCCGCTTATATTGTCCCCACAGGCGTGGGGGTGAACCGCGTTTCTCTTATCCATTCTGCTATATCTGCTAATTGTCCCCACAGGCGTGGGGGTGAACCGCCATGAGAGCGAAAAACGAATACTAGCCTAAAATTGTCCCCACAGGCGTGGGGGTGAACCGGACGTGGAAAATCGATCATGGCGATGTCAGTTATTGTCCCCACAGGCGTGGGGGTGAACCGGTTAAGTAGGTATGGCACTCGAACGAATCAATATTGTCCCCACAGGCGTGGGGGTGAACCGCCACGATATACGTAAACATTGGCTTCACCTTGATTGTCCCCACAGGCGTGGGGGTGAACCGCGACCAATCGATCACATTCCATGCGCAGTAGTATTGTCCCCACAGGCGTGGGGGTGAACCGTCTTGGGTTGGATCAACGTGACCCAGCCGCTTATTGTCCCCACAGGCGTGGGGGTGAACCGACGCAAGCCAACCTTGCGACCTTCACGAGCCAATTGTCCCCACAGGCGTGGGGGTGAACCGCCACAAAGTAACAAATCGACCACGACAATTTTATTGTCCCCACAGGCGTGGGGGTGAACCGGTCGAGACGATGGCGCAACTCAGCCAACAAACATTGTCCCCACAGGCGTGGGGGTGAACCGGGTGATAGTCAGGGTGTCATGGGTAATTTGCAATTGTCCCCACAGGCGTGGGGGTGAACCGCTCATTTAGTTTGGCCATCGCCGAGGACGAACATTGTCCCCACAGGCGTGGGGGTGAACCGGTCTGCTACCACGGTATCAGCCATAGTATTAAATTGTCCCCACAGGCGTGGGGGTGAACCGCGTTGCATGCTGCTGGCTACCACTCGGACGCGATTGTCCCCACAGGCGTGGGGGTGAACCGGTATTGATTGTCAATCGTCGCCCGATAGTGCTCTGTGATCGTTAGCAATACTGCCCAACCAGATTCTCGGCAATGCTGCTCACCTGGTTCTCGCCATTGACCCGGTTTTCTGACCAGCCCATTGCTGATCAGCCC